>JBBRDJ010000020.1:0-40337 GCA_038203945.1 Gemmatimonadales bacterium | reverse complement strand
GCGAGGCGCCCCTTGGGCGTGGGTTGCACCAGATCGTTGAGCACGAAGAAGAGCGTAATCGGCAGCCACAGCGGCAGCGGGCGGCCCAGCCGGTAGGCGCCGAAGGTGATGCCAGCGACCACCCACAGCGCGATCACACCGTGCGCAATCTGTTTCCTGAGGTGCGATCCAGTATCGCGGGATGACGCGAGTGGCGAGTTGTCCATGACATACCTGGGTGGTGTGTGCGACGGATGGGCTACGCACCATACTACGCATGGCCCGACGAATCGTGCCCCGCCGAAGCCGCCGCCACCATACGCAACACACGCAATGCTCAGCCCAACAGCGTGTCGAGGCTCATGCGCTAGCCTGCGTCCGATAACGGAAAGAGCGAGAAGAGCAGGAACACACCCCCGGCGACAGCACCCAGTGCCAGGAGCGGCATGCGTTGTGTGGCCAGCGGCACCGACCAACGGGCAAACCGCTGGTGCAGCTTCCACGGCATGAGGCCGAGTGCGAACGACGTTCCGATCAAAACCCAGCCAAAGCCGCCAAACACGTCCGGGAATCGCATGCGCGGCGCCGTGAACACGAGCGACGCGCCGACCGTGACGCGGAGCGCCAGTTCAAGGAAATGCGTGGCTGCCGAGCTGGCGTGCGCATCGAGAAAAGCTCGCGCACGCGCCGGAGCGAGCAGGGCGACTCCAGCCAGTGCGAGCAGGTAGAGCCCGGCGATCGCAGTGGGTACGGCGGCGAGCATCTCTCCCGCAGTCCCGGACAAGACACCCGACCCGATCTCCAATGCAGCATCCGGATTCGCAGCTGACATGCGTCAAGATAGCCCACGAAAGACGGGCACACCACAAGCTCTCCGGTCTGCCCGTACTTCTTCACTGCATGGGTTACTAATTGCGATGACAAGCGACCTTCATGGCTACTGGTCGGCGATGCTTGAGATCCTCCGCCAGGTACACTGTGGCCCTGCCACCGGCCCCGATTTCGCGCTCAAACCGATAGCGGTCGCTGAGGGCGGCCGAAAGGCGGTCGAGCACGTTGGTCATGGGGGCTCCGGGGTGTGGAACGCGTGGGCAGGATCAGCCGGCGACCAGGCGGCGTGGAAACACCCCCGGGAGGCGGCAGAGTAACGTCCTGCCCGTTCGGGAGCTAGGTTCACATTCACACCAGTTGCACACCAGATGCACACCTTACTGCACACCATGGCAACGACCCGGCGTGGGGTCGCGATTCTTGGGGTGCTCGCGCTGGCCACCGCCTGCTCGCATAACCTGCAATTGGCACCCCCTCCGCCGTTGGCCGCGGCCACCGCGACGGCCGGCCCGTAGACGAGCATGATCTTCGCCGCGCGCACGGACAGCGGGGTGTTCGTGATCGACCTCGGGTGGGGGCGTGCCTCGAGCGGATTGCGCCGCGTGCTGGCACAATATAGACGCCGACACGTCGGACGTCCGGTGGGCGTTTCTCACGCACGCGCACCGCGATCACATTGGCGCCTGGAAGAGCGTGCAGGGCGCCAGCTTCGTCAGGGGCGCGAAGAGGTGCCGCGGTTTTTCGGCGACTCGGCGTACAGGGGGTTCGGGTCGCGCGTGGGGGAGTTCCTGAACTCTTCGCATCGCCCGCGTGATTCAACCGTGCGCGTCCTGCCACGCGGCGGCGACACATCGTTTGTCTTTGGGCGCGACACACTGCGAGCGTACGCCGTGCCCGGACATACGGCGGGCAGCATCGTCTACCTCTTTCGCGAAACGCTGTTCGCCGGTGATGCGGCGAATCACGGCCCGCTCGCGGGCTTTCGCGGGGCGCTGCGAATCTTTTCCGACGACGTCACGCAGAGTCACGCGAGCATGCGCGCCCTGTTCGCGCGGCTCGATTCGTCCGGCGTGCGCGTTCGCACGCTTTGTACGGCGCACGGAAAATGTGCCGTCGCCGACTCGGCGCTCCGGCAGCGCGTGACCCGGTAGCCGTGCACGCAGTTGGTCAGGTATACACCGGTACCAGCGCGCTCGCCGCTATGCGGGGGATGCCGTCGTCGGTGAAGAGCGGGACGACTTCCACGGACACGTTCACGAGGCACTGCGTGTCGGTTGCTGTTGTGTGCACGACGGATTCCGCCCACACCGACCCCATTGCGCCGAATCTGCTGGCGCGACGCTTCGCGCTGGCGGACCATCCGGCGCCGAATCGGGCGTGGGTCGGGGATATGACGTATATCCCCACGCGGTCCGGCTGGCTGTATCTGGCGGTGCTGATCGATCTCGCGACGCGCGGGATCGTGGGCGGGGCCACGAGTGCGTCCATGGCCACTGCGTTACCGCTGGCGGCGCTGCACCAGGCGGTCGCGCGTCGACAGCCGAGGCCGGGACTAATCCACCACACGGATCGCGGCAGTCAATACGCGAGCGACGACTATCGCGACGCGCTCACGGATCATCAGCTGGTGCAAAGCATGAGTCGGAAAGGCGACTGCTGGGACAACGCGGTCGCCGAGAGTTTCTTCGCGACGCTCGAACAGGAACTCTTGGCCGGGAATGTGTTTGACTCCCATCGGGAGGCGAACGCGGCGATCTACGACTTCATCGAACACTGGTACAATGCAGAACGTCAACACTCCACGTTGCAGTATCGGAGTCCACAGCAATACGAACAGCAGCTCCGTCAGATGGCGCGAGCAGCCTAAACTCTGTGTCCGTGAAAGCGGGTCAACTCCAGTGCTACTCCTTTCACAGGGTGAAATTGTCATTAGCGGATCTGTCCGTAGCCGGTCTGGCGCTGGGCTGCCGTTTCACCTGGTTCGTAGGCTTTCGGCCGATACAGTGGAATCGTTTGGTGTTCCCGTTCGCGTTGAAGGTCGCTCGCTTCCTCCGGAGTTTCCCCATGCAATGGCCAACGGCGTTGCCGGGGGCATGTGGGCGACGCCGGCAAACAAAATCGAGCTCAGATTTTGGAAGGGAGCTGCTGCGATGAACAAAACAATCGCGATTCGTCCATCCTGGTTTTTGACCCCGTCCTCGCGTCCATCGGCCTTCGTGGACGCTGAGATTCCACCAGTGAGAGCAGTAGGTCTACGAGTGGATACCATCTCAAACGTTGCGTTGATGCTCTTTTCTGTGCCTTCGCGCGGATGGCGGCGTGCGAGCGATACTGGTTTTTCGACTAAGCAGCCTGCGGCCAACATCAGCTTAGCGTACTTGGATCGGTTTCTAGACTCAAGGCTGGCACTCATAGATCTGCGTACCGGGCGAGTTCGGCACGAAGCGTATCATGTCCCGCCTCAGTTGAAATGTGCCCCCCCCCGCTCCACACTCTGGAGCAACGGAGGTAGTCATGCGTCCCTCGAAGGAAGCCATCCAGCGCTCGCGACGCGTGTTCACGCCCGAGCTGAAGGCCACGATTTTACGTCGCCATCTCACCGCGGCCTTGCAGGACGGGCGCACCGAGCGCGGGGTGTCGCAGACGGCGAGCGCCGGTCGGGCGCGCCGCGCCGCGCTGGAAGCGATCATCGCCAAGAATGACCGCGTCATTGCCGAGGTGTCGGAGGAGTACCTCGACATGAAAAAAATTTGGGGACCGATGAAAGGACGCTGGGTGCCGCCCAATCAGTGCAACGCAGTCGAGGACTGCGTGCGAGCGCTGCTCACGCCGCATGGCCCGGCGCCGCGCGAGCAACACCTCACCCAGGCCGAGCGGGATGGCATTCTCGCGTTTCACGACCGCCATCCGCTCCACGGCTATCGCCAGTTGGCGTACATGATGGTGGATGCGGGGGAAGTGGCAGTGCGTCCGGCGTCGGTGTATCGCGTGCTGCAAGCGGCCTATTAGATCGCTCGACACGCACGCCGTCAAAGAGAGGCAAGGACCTCGAGCAACCGACGCACTCGCACGCGCAGTGGCACATCGATTTCACCTACGCGATTGAGGAGGTGCGACGTCTCACGCATCAGGCCCTCGCCGCATAACATCACATGATTCGGTTTTCGAGAGACGGTGTTCGATGGAAGACAGACTCGGCTACACCAGCTCCAGGTGCAGTTGACGCCCAACCGCGTGCGCGGCCTTGGAAAGGGTGCTGAGCGTGACCGCTTCGTTCTTGGGATCGAGCAGACGAATAACGGCAGCGCGACTAGTGTGCATGCGCTTGGCCATCTCCGTGTTATTCAACCCCTGCTCTTTCATGGCATCCGTGATCTGGCGAGCCACGACGCGCTTGATGGCTACCGAGGTGGCCTCTTCGAGAATACCCTCCTCTTCCAGCCAGCTATCGAAGCTTGATCCAATGTGCTTTTTCATCGTCGTCATCCTTTCATTCGTTTCAGAGCAAGATTGATCTCTCGGTCTGGTGTTTTCTGCGTTTTCTTCACAAAACCGTGGAGCAGCACCATCCGGTCGCCCTGCACATAGAAAATCACGCGGGCAATGCCATCTGTGATCGAACTGCGGACTTCCCAAAGCCCTTTCCCAAGCGAATCTACCAAAGGCTTTCCGAGCGGCCAGGCGAACTCCACATCTTTAATGTCGGTGCCGACGATCTTTCGATCCTCGGGGGTCAACCCTTTCAGCCACTCCCGCACCGGCTCCCGGCCCATCGACGACTGATAAAAGAAGGCATGTAGTCGTTTGAGTGATGGCGCCATACTCTTGAACGTATCAATTTTGGTACACTTCGTCAAGCAAACGGGCCGAGGAAGTTTTCAGTCACCCTCTTTGTCTCTCCCACGTGACATCCGCTATTACTGGCACCCGTGAACAGGCGGCTGAAACCGTACCAGGTGTTCGAGATCCAACTCGTCGAGCGACGCCGCGTAGGCGCCGTTCTGGGTGACCAACAGCAAGCGCTTTCGGTCCTCCAGTGCCACTCGGCAGATGCGGCGACGCTCCACGATGTGTACCAGGTCCCAGATCTCGCGCCCCGGCGGATCTTCTACCTGCACCGGGAGCCAGACTACATCGCCCGCGCCGTGTATCTGTCGAATATCAAAGTTGAGCGGCGGCAGCTGCGCAGGCTTGGGAGGAAAAACGATTTCACGACGAGGCGGCATCTGTGTGGCGCCCACTCGCGTGAGGGTTGTGGCTACGAGCGCGGCTGAGCGTCGTCGTATGGTATCCCCCACGCCTGATACCCTTCCTCTGAGGCAGCGACGGCGGGGTAGTCGAGCGTCCACGCGCTTTGCAACGCGCCGTCTTCGTTCATTACCTCAAGCAGATAGGCGCCTCCGGCGGCCAGCACCGTCCGTCCGTCGGCGAGTGTGGTCCAACTGTTGTGCGGCGAGTAGGATCTGGGGCCACAGCGCGTCGTCTTCGCCCATGCTGTACGTTCTGCTGTTGGCGTAGAGGTAGCCCAGCGTGTCCGCCGACCGGATGGTCGGTCGCTCGGTGATGCTGACCGTTTGCAACGCCGAGTCACTGGAGAGGGAGACGCGTGTGGTGCGCCCGATGCCGGTGGCAGCGGAGATCACAGGAAACGGCGACCCCGCAACTGCCCCAACAATCGCCACCGAATCGCTGTGCACTTTGAAAGCCCACGACACGCGCTCGTACTCACCGGGGCCACCGCCACGCGAGCCAAACAGCGCCCGTTCACCGGTCGCTACGTAGCGTGGCAGGGTGCGTGTGGTGTTGGCGTGCGGCACGGCTAGAGCTCGCGCATGGTGAGATCGGTCCACTTCACGAGCCGCCGCCGTACATCGTATTCGCACGGCAACCACCAAATCCTCTCGACCAGGATGATGCCGTCAAGCATCCCTTCGGCCAGTAGTGTGGCCACGAACTCCCGGTTCTGGTCGCGGAACGCCCATAGTCTGCTCGCCGCAAGGTCATGCCCTTCAAGGCAATCTCCCGTGGAATGGAGCGTCCTCTCCAATCGAATTCAGGTCTTCGACCTTATCCAGCCGATGCTTTGGGGAAATGTCTGCCTTGGCGGACATCTTGAGCGTGGGTGGCACGTTCGGAAATTGGCCGAGGATTGCTTGGGACCCAAAGACGAAGACCTCCGTGTCGCCAGTGATGTCGCAGGCCGCCCGGATCGCGTGCTCGAGCTGCTCCCGTGTCATCGGTCACCCCGGTGCGCTCCCTCTTGGGATTCGGTCAACTCCAGCCCAACGAAGGGGCTGGTCTGCCGGAGCCGCGTCGCCCGCTCACTCCGTCGTACTGCGTCGTGACGTGGCCCTTGTCGGGGATGTGGACCAGCACCCGGGCCAGGAATTCCAGGCAGCCCACGGTCTCGGTGCCCGCCGTCGGGCCGCCCGACTTGTCGGAGCGATAGGTGACCGCTTTCACCGTCCGGTCGTAGGTGAGCCGCTCCAGCGCAACGGGATTCCGCGCACAGTACCGGGCGAGCCGAGTGGCAAACGCGCGGTCCTCCTCGGACACCCAAGCGACCGTGTGCACGTGGAACCCCGAGTGCGGCCAGGTGAGCCTGCCGGCGGCTTGGTCCTCGGCGAAGAGGTCCAAGCGCACGAAGCGCCGGAGCACGCCGCGGCGGAACGCCTCGGTCAACCGCGCTGTGTCGTGGGCCAGCTACCTGACGCCACGGGCCATACTCGCGCGCAAAGCGATCGTCGTAGACCGTCTGCAGTCCTTGAAGATGGTCCGAAGTCGCTGATGACGATGGCCGGTCTCGTCAAATTCTTCATTGCCGACCTCTCGGGCAGTTCCGTGCCCCACTGAGGTAAGCAAAATCACGGATCGGTTCATGTAGCCGTTGCTCGCGTTTCACGACGGGCAGGCTTACTCCATGTTCGCTGATGTGCTCCGAAAGCCGTGGGTGCTGTCCCTCGCGTTGCATGCCCCCGCCGACCTTGTCCCTTCGTCGGTAGTCCGTTCCTCTCACTTCGACGGCGGTGTCCCAGTGGTGCCCGCCGCCGGCCCCGACGGATGCACTCGGCATGCCGGCGGCTGCTCAACCGTGTATGACAGGTTGACGATCCGCCAGGCGGCGCCATCCCGCATCAGCGTGAAGACATCCACGCCGCAGTGCGACCATTGTCGGTCCACATACAGATCGTACGGCATCCACACCACCGCCATCGTGCCGGCCACACGTACGTCGGCGTGGTAGCCCCGTTCGATGATTGGCGACCGATTGCCGGTCGCGCGCTGCTGCGGCGCGGTGCGCAGGCGGAACGAGGGCGCGCCTTCGCGTGCCGTCGTTGCGTAGATCTGCGCCTCGGGTGTCATCAGATCACTCAGACGCATCATCTCTCCGCTCTGGATGAAGGTCATCGCCGAGTCGACGACGGCAAGCACGGCGCGTTGCGTTGCGGTGAGTGACGTCCCGGGGCGCACCAACTGCTGCGCGCCCAACGGTGCGGCCGCAAGCGTGATGGCCACCGCGAGGGCGCCGACGGCATGTGCGCTGCGGTGCACGCCGCGCCGAACATCAAGGAGCCTGTTTAACCGGGACATGACACGTAGGTGAAGGAAGGTGGAGGATGGTGGAAGCGAAAACAGGCGTTTATCGACGTCGCGCACGATCAGCATGCTGTCCCAGAACTCAGCGAGGCGCATCACGCGCGTGTATGCACCCGCCAGCGTTTCAATGCGTGTGGCCCACTCGGCGATGGGTTTGCTCACTTTCGTGGGGACATGCTCGGTGTCATGCCGATCACAGCCGATTGTTGCGCCGATGCCGACCAGGGTAAGCATCCTGATGAAACGCCTCATACCGAACCTCTTGCTGCGGAGATCAAGCGCCTGGCGAAGTCACCGCTCTTGGACGCAATATCTGACAACAATTAGATAGCCCATAGCGCTGACCGATGATTAACTCCTCAGGACACCGTTCCAGACCGGAAGTAAAATGCTCTTCAAAATGTCCAAAGACTGCGAACTATTGTTTGCGGTCGAGTACGGGGGTGAGTGCTCTTGAAGTCTTCTCTACCGCTTAGGGCATTCCGGGTTCTGCGGCCTCGGTCAGCCCTGCTGCTATGGATCGGCGGGACTGCGATGGCATTGGGCTGCAGTGGTCCAGATGAGAGAGACGTAATGCCATCTGATTTGATAGTGATCAGATCGTGGGCCGCGCATGCACACACCATGGCGGGTCAGTACACCAAAGTTATGCGTCCAGCAGAGTTCTCGGACAGCATTCTTGTACACGCGATTCGTTATTTGTAATTGATCCGGCGGCCGAGCAAATAATGGGCGTGGATTACGTCGAGTCAGCGCGCGCCGTTCCAGGTGAGGAATCGACAATCGACCGCTCGAAACGCACGCTGCGAGAGCGTCGACCACCAGTGCGCATGGCGCGGGGCATCGCGATCAGTGGCGCTCTGATCGCCGTGTTATTTGCCGGCCGATCCACCGCCGCGCCACGATTGATCGACTTCCAACCGCACGTCAAGTCATGATTCCCGTGCATCTGCAATGTGTGATCACTGCCGTGGCTTGCATAACAAGCGTGAGTTGTGCGAGCGACCCATCTGGCGCAAACATCACCAGCCGCGAACCGGCAGTCGCGCTCGCCGAACAGTTTCAGCTGACCCCTGCCAACGGTCGTTTGGGTGGCCTCGTTGACCCGATTGCTCGCCACCTTGACGGCGGACCGCTGCTCGTGGCCGACCAGGGTCGGAGCACACCGCACGTCTTTTCCCCGCACGGAAAGTTCGAGCGCTCGCGTGCGGTACAAGGACAGGGCCCGGGCGAGATTGTACCCCCATTCCACATGGCGCTGAGCCACGACACGGTGGTGATGATCAGTATGGCCATGGGGGCGCGACAGGTGTGCTGGCTGCGCCTCTCATGTGACGAGCTCGGCGTGCTTCAAGACGCTGAGCTGTTGACCGATTCCAGTTTCGCGCGGCTGCCGCGCATGCAGCACTCCACCATGTTATGGTTTGCGTGGCCCAACGGACCGATGCCAAGTGCAATGACACCACAATCGGTGCGCCTGCAGTTTGTGGGTTCCACGCTCGTGCTTGGCGTGTGGACCGACGATAGCGGCCTCGTATACGTGCGTGCGTTCGCGAATCCGCTTGAGAGGTGAGGTAGCCCGTATTCCTTGCGCCGAGTAAAAGCACCGGGACCGGAGCACCGTGGTGGATTTCGTGTACAACCAAACAATGTCGCGTTCTGCCCGCAACTCAGTACGCAACGAGTACGCAACGAGTACGCAACGAGCCCGCAACGAGTACGCAACGAGTACGCAACGAGCCCGCAACGAGCCCGCAACTGAATCCGAACCAATGGCAATACACGCACGCACACGCCGTCGCGTTCACCACCGCAGTCACTCACGCGCCACCACACCAGTGGCCGCGCACCGGGCGACAGCGCGCAGCAACATGAGGCGCGCTTGGCGAGCAGATATCTTGTCGCTGGGCATCATACCGCTCATCGCCATGTTGCTGCTCGCCACCGCACCTCCAGGCTACGCCCACTCGTCCGCGTGTCCAGACAGTGCACGCATGACGTGGGTTCCAGAGCGGCCCGGTGCCGGTTCGCTCTTTCGCCTACAGCTGGCACCGGTATCAGCCAATGACCTCGCACAGCTCACCACCGCGCGCCTCGCTGGTGAACCACTGCACTTTGCGTTACGCGGCGATACCGCAATGGCACTCGCCGCAGCGCCTGTTGATTCCGGCAACGGGCTGAATCTGGATTTGCTGTGCGCCAATGGGTCGACACACACACTGCGCGTACCAACGAGCACCGCGACGTATCCACTGGAGCGCTTGCGTGTCGCGCCACGTTTTGGTGCAGCGCCCGATTCCGCACTTGCGGCCCGTCAACGCCGTGAGGCACAGCGCGCGGCCGCGGTCTCTCGCGCATCGCATACAACACCACAGCTGTGGGACGATGTATTTCTTACGCCGAGATCGTCGCGTATTACGAGTGGCTTTGGTGGTGGGCGCACATTCAATGGCACCGTAACCAGCCGACACATGGGTACCGATTTTGCCGGTGCGGTTGGCGCGCCGGTGCTGGCGGCCAATCGTGGTGTGGTGAGACTCGTTGATGCGTTCTACCTCGGCGGCAACGTGATCTACATTGACCACGGCGCCGGCCTTGTCACCGCGTATTTGCATTTGAGCAAACAGCTGGTGGCTGAAGGCGACACGGTGTCGCGAGGCGATGTGATCGGTCACGTTGGCGCTACCGGTCGCGTGACGGGACCACACCTGCACTTTATCGCGCGCTACGGAAATATCACCGTGGACGGCACCACCCTGATCGGGTTGAAGTAGCGGCGCCAATGCGGCTCATAGTCTGGCTTGAAACGCCGGTTCTGGAGCGGCACAATACGTGACCGCGACGGCGGCGACGGGAACCCCGTACGCGCTTTGGCTTTTTACTGCGTATGACTGACACAACCATTCCAGCATACCTCCTGCTCGGCGGCGCGGGCGGCATTGGCGCCGCCACCGCTCGTCGCCTTTCCGCCAACGGGGCCCGGGTTTTTCTGGCCGGCCGCAGCGAGGGACCACTCGCAACACTCGCGGCTGAAATCGGCGGATCGTACTTCGTGGGTGATCTCACCACGTTTGACGCTGTTGACGCTGCCTTTGCCGCGGCAACCGAAGCGGTTGGTCCGCTTACGGGTGTGGCCAACCTGGTGGGCTCCATCATTCTCAAGCCGGCCCACCTCACGCGTGAACCGGAATACCACACCACGATTGCGCAGAATCTCACCACGGCGTTTGCAACCGTGCGCGCAGCCGGTCGCGTGATGACAAATGGCGGCAGTGTAGTGCTACTGGCCACGGCAGCCGCGCGGCATGGCTTGGCCAATCACGAAGCCATTGCCGCGGCCAAGGGCGGTGTGATCGCACTTGCCCGCAGCGCGGCCGCCACGTACGCCAGCAAGGGATTGCGTTTCAACGTGGTGGCGCCCGGTCTGGTGCGCACGCCCATGGCGTCTCGCATTACCTCCAACGCCGCAGCCGAAGAGGCCTCAGCATCCATGCATGCACTCGGCCGCATTGGCGAACCCGATGATGTAGCGCCGGCCATCGCCTGGCTGCTCGGCACCGAGGCCTCGTGGGTAACAGGTCAGGAAATTGGCATAGACGGTGGGCTGTCCACGGTGCGGTCGCGTTAGTCCTGAGGAACGCTGCCTGCCTGATCGTCGCCGTTGGCGGTGCCATCACGTGGTCCTTCGTACGCGTAGGACATGAGCATGGCTACAAACCAGCCAATAAACGTCCAACCCAGAAACAGGTTCACGGCGGCAATCTTCCACTTGTTGCGCCGACGGCGACTGAACGCGAACACCGTTGGAATGAAGTACATCACCAAGATCAGCGACAGCATCACGATGGCCTTCGCCGGCCCGGCACCGGTAATCCGTCGACTCGGCTCACCGAGTTGTGCGATGATGTCAAAAAGCATTAGCACCAGCAAACCCTACCCCTGAAATATTGCTCGTTCCGCGACTGCCAACTCATCGCGCAACTTGACATAGCTTTCCCAGCGCGCTCGGCTCACCAGCCCAGCCTCCACGGCATCGCGCACGGCGCATCCCGGCTCCACCGTGTGCGTGCAGTCGGCAAAGCGACACTCGTCCAGATACGGCCGGAGTTCCGGAAAGCAGCTGGCCACTTCGCGCATGGCGATGCCCCACAACCCCACTTCACGCAAACCGGGCGTGTCGGCCACGAATCCCCCCCCCGGCAGCGGATGCAGCAACGCGCCCACGGTGGTGTGACGTCCCTTGTTCACACTCTCGCTGATCTCACCAACGCGCAGCGACAGGCCGGGAAACAGCGCATTCATGAGCGACGACTTGCCCACACCCGACGGTCCCGACAGCGCGGAGACCTGACCACGAATTGTCTCGCGCAGCTCCGGCAAGCCATCGCCGGACACCACACTGGTGTAGTGCACCGGATAACCCGCACGCTCGAAATCGGCGAACGTTGCACGCGCCTTGGGCGCGGCGGCCAGATCGCACTTGTTTACCACGATGCGTGCGGCCAGATCATTTGCTTCGGCGATCACCAGGAAACGATCGAGCATGCGCGGGTGCGGCTCGGGATTGGCCGCAGCAAACACCACCAACACCTGATCGAGATTGGCCACAACCACGCGTTCACCAACCGCACGACCTGGTGCTCGGCGCGCCAACTGCGATCGCCGCGGATGAATAGCCGCGATGGACCACGTCACACCATCGGCGTCGGCGTCAACGTCCACAATGTCGCCTACCGCGAGTTTGAGCGGACGTGCCACGGCGCGCGACTGATTACCGCCGGTTTGTCGCTGATTGGTGTTCTGCTCTTCGTCTTTTTTGAGGCGACCGCGCAGCGATGACTCCACGATCTCGCCATTGTCGAGCAGCACGCGCCACACGCCGCCGGTTCCGGAGAGCACGGTGCCCAGGGTCATGCAAGCTCGTCCAGTGATTTGTGCGAGGGCTCCGCGTTCGCGTTTGACGCACTGACGCCATCTGCACTGTTGCCATCTGCACGCGCACGAATCAAACCGTCAAGCGAAGCCTTGACCACCACCAGCGACATCTGACCCACGGAGCGCTTTACCGCTTCCTCACTGGTCCCGCGCACAAGAAATCCGGTCTCGAGATGCCCAACAGCCTCGGGCTCGCCGCGTCCCCACTGCACAAAGAACAGATACGCTCCCCACGGCGCCGCCTCGTCATCGGTGGCATCGGTGAGAATGTCGGCAGAGTACGACGCACCATCGAGCCCCTCAAACGCGGCCGGTCGCGCATGCACGGCCATGTAGCCGCCCAGCGTGCGCTCGTCCCCCGCGTCCTGATCGGGGGGCAAATGCTGTCCGGCGTGCGTGTTCAGCCCGTGCTCACTCAATGCGTGCCATTGTGGTGCGACGCCGTGGGTGAACGCGAACGTGAGCCACCAACGGCTTCGCGCATGATGTTGCCCGTCATGAAGGCAATGTTGGCCGGCCGTTCGGCCAGGCGACGCATGAGATACGGATACCACTGCGTCCCGAACGGAATGTAGACGCGCACGTGCCAGCCGTCGGCCACCAGTGCTTCCTGCAAGTCGCGACGTACACCGTACAACATCTGAAACTCAAAACGTGCCGGCGCGATATTCTCCGCGCGCGCAAACCGCTTGGCCTCCTCAATGATCACTTCGTCGTGCGTGGCCAGACCGGGGTATTGTCCGCGCGACATCAGGCGGTGCATGCCTTGCACAAAGGTGCGATCCACATCGGCCTTATCGGGGAACGCCACCGTTTCCGATTCCTTGTACGCGCCCTTGCACAACCGTACTCGGGCGCCGAGTGCAATGGCCCGTTCAATGTCATCGAGTGTGCGACGGAGCGCGCTTTGCAGCACCACTCCCACACGCTTGGGATACTGGCTATACAAATCACGTTCAAAGGTATCGAGCGTACGCTGCGTGTATTCGCTGCCTTCCATATCGAGTCGCACAAAGGAATCGTACTGTTCGGCGCGCTCAATGATCTCACGTACCACCTGCACACACAGTGCGTCGCTTATATCCTGACCGAGCGCGGTGAGTTTGACCGACACATTGCACTGCAGTTGGCGATCGTTGATGGCGTCGAGCAGCGCGAGATACTGTTGTCCGGTTTCCCGCGCTTCGGCTTCGTTGGTCACACTCTCGCCGAGCAAATCGAGTGTCGCCGTAATGCCAAGCGTGTTGAGTTCAGCGGCGGCATCGCACGCTGCCTTGATTGTTTCTCCGGGCACAAAGCGCGACGCCATGCGACGCGCAAATCCGTTCCCGCGAATAAAATCAAAAACGCGCTGCTGGCGCGACAGGTAAAGCAGAGAGCTACGAAGCATGAAGCGAAGCAACAGGTCCAGGGGCGAGCCCACCCCCGCGCGGAATGACCCCGCATTCGCGGGATATTCCCGAAATATAGCCGGGACGGCGCCGTCAACGCGGAGCGCTGCGCAGACGCCACACAGGCGCAACAGCGCCCACAGCCAGTCCGGCGTCAAGCAGGTTCCACGTCACCAGTCCATCGTCGCTCTCCGGCTCCAATAGCAGCATCGCCAGTCGGTCTCGCGATGTGCCGGTGCGAATCAGCCAGCTTCCCGCCGGCACAGTGCGCGTCTCTGCACGCCAACGTCCTTCCAGGCGCACCTCATTGTGCCCCTGAAACGGTCGCGGTGAACGCACGATCGAGTCAACGGTGAAGACTTCGGCATCAACGCGCATGGCCGTTTCCACACGCTCCACCGTCACGCCGTGCGCGCGAAGGCGCGGCAAGGCAGAGTCGGCAACCGAGGCCTCAAGAATCCATCCACCGGCCGGTGCAGTGCGCGTGAGCGCCGCTTCGAAACGATCCACCACGGGCATGCGCACCGACGCAAATCGTCCGGTGCGTTCGACGCCCCGTGGCATGCCGGGTTCAGATTGCGTGTTGGCATCGGGCAAACTTTCCAGCACTTCCACGAGCACGGCCTGCGTATCGGGCGCCGAAAAGAAACGCGCACGAATCGGGACCGATGGCAGCGCCTGCGCTTCGCCAAACGTCGAGGCACGACGTCCCTCAGCGACGCGCGCGCGTATCTCCGCTGGACGTTCGGCCACGTACGACAGCACTTCCTGCACAAAGGCGCGTGTGGAGGCGACCCGAATGTCGAACGCGTCGTGCGAGAACGCTTCGCTCAGAATCGACATCGCACCGCGCAAGCCGTAGTAGTTGGTACCAAAGCGCTGCTTGTGCTCGTAGGTCACGAACGCCTGTTTGAGCGTGTCGGTGAGCGAGCCGCGACCCGACTCACCGGTAAAGTTGCCGTAGGGGTAAATGCGAAAGTCGTGTCGCTGCTGCATGCGCTCGCGGATCGTGACGAGCATGGTGTCGCCAACATACGGTGCCAACGGTGACGCCGGGTGCAGCGAGGGTGAATAGGTGAGATGATATCCGTGAAAGCTGCCGTTGGTGGTGTGCAAGTCCATGAACAGGTCGGGCTCCCACTCGGCCAGTGCGGCCAGTGTTCCGCGTGTTTCCGGTGCTTCGGCCTTGATGTAATCACGATTGAGATCCAGTCCCTGCGCATTCGGGCGCTGTCCAATCTGCGCCGGACCATTTTGCGATCCGCGATTTCGCGCCTGATCACCAAACTGTTCATTGCCGTCGGCGTTGTAGATCGGCACCACGAGCAGCACGAGCGAATCGAGCACGTTTGGCCCAGTGTCGAATGACAGATCGCGCAACAGTGCCTGGACGGCTTCCTTGCCTTCCACTTCACCGGCGTGAATGTTCGCCTGTACGTACACAACCGGACGTCCGAGCGCCCGCGCTTCAGCTGGCGTGCGGACAGTGGGCCTGGAGGCAATCACGAGCGGTAGTACGCGCCCCTCGTTGGTGCGCGCCAGCTCGGTAACCGTGATTGGCGCACCCATCATCACCAGGGAATCCACAAATGCGATGACATCGGCGTACGTGGACGTTTGTGTGTAGTTGCTGCGTTCAGCGCGCGTGGCGGGACGCGGCGCGCCCTTTTGTGCTGAAACCATGGACGGCGCGGCGATCGTGAGTGCCGTGCAGGCCGTTGTCAGTGCGGTGTGCAACGCAGCGCGAAAGCTGATCATAGATGTGTGGGTGAGGATGACGGTGCGTCGGGCGTACTCAACTGCGCCATGAGCTCTTGCAGCTGTCCCGTGTGCCGCGCTTCGTGTCGCGCAATCATGAGCAGCCATTCGTACAACGTGATTTCGCCGAGCCGAGGATGCGGAGCCGTGACGGTGCCAAGCGGCAGTCCGTTTGCTTTGTGAATGGCCTCGAGCAGACGGACACGTGTTTCAGCGAGCTGGCTGAGCGCTTCGTCAAAGGATGCGTCGGCCACGGGCGCCACCCGGTCGGGGGCTTGCAGCCGCTGGTTGCGCAAATGCACCGAGAATCGCGCGAATGCGGCGATGACTTCTGTGGCATCACTCGTGGTATCGGCGGGCGCGCCGGCCTCGCGCAATTGACGCGCGTGTACACTGAACAACCGGCCAGCCGATTGCTCCACCACGGCCAGATGCGACAGATTTTCGGCAGCGGTCCAACGGTCTGCTGCCGGTCGGATTTCGCGATGCGCCACGGGAATGCTGTGGGCTACCTCCAGCAGCTGCTGTCGCTCACGCTCGAGTTCATGCACGAGTGCCGACAGTACGGGATGGAGCGATTCGGAAGCGGTGGCAGCGGATGTTTCAGCAAGCGTCATAACGGCTTTCCGGTTGAGGGGTAGAATCGTTCACCACGTTCGGCCATGGCCAGAAGGCGCGGAGCAGGTGTATACCGACCTGGGAACTGCGCGTCGAGCGCATGCAGTCTGCGCACGACTTCGGCTGCGCCCATGGCATCGATCGCGCGGAAGGGGCCACCGCGAAACGGTGGGAATCCAATGCCGAATACGGCGCCGACATCACCGTCACGCGTTGTGCGCAGCACACCGTCTTCAAGGCAGCGCACGGCTTCGTTGAGCATGGGCAAGACTGTGCGATCATGAATGACGCCGGCATCTACCATGATACGCGCCCCTTGCGCACGTGTCATGGCGTAAATCGCTTCGTCCGGTCCGTCGCGCTTGCCGTTATCGTCATAGCGATAAAAGCCACGACCGCCCTTGCGTCCTGTGCGTCCCGTTCCAATGACGCGTTGCAATGTGTCCGACGGATTCATGCGTGCACCGAACGCGGCTGACATGATGTGTCCCGATTTATCGGCAATATCCAGACCCACTTCGTCGAGCAGCGTGATCGGTCCCACCGGAAATCCGTACTTCACCAGTGCCTTGTCAATCATATCCATGGCCACACCTTCGTCGAGCAACCGGCCGGCTTCGTTGATGTACGGCGCGAGAATGCGATTGACATAAAACCCCGGACCGTCGCTCACCACAATCACGGTTTTCCCAATGCGCTTTCCGTATGCCACCACGGTGGCAATGGTATGCGCATTCGTGTGCGGTGTGACAATCACTTCCAGCAACGGCATCTTGTGTACCGGGCTGAAAAAATGCATTCCGATCACGCGCTCCGGATGCGCTGATGCCTCGGCAATGTCAGCAATCGGGATAGTGCTCGTATTGGACGCAAATATCGCGTGGGGCGCAACGGCTTCCACCTCGCGAAGCACCTGGTGCTTGACGGCCAGATCTTCAAACACGGCCTCCACTACCAGGTCGACGCGCGTAAAGCCGGTGTAATCCGTCCCACCGCTCAACAGCGAAAGCATGTCACTGAACGCCAGCGGTGTAAGGCGACGTTTGCGCCGGCGCTCATCGAGCACGGTGCGGACTGCGCGCAAGCCACTGGTGATGCGTTCGAGCGACGCATCTTTGAATCGCACCTGCGTGTTGTGTTGCACCGCCACACTGGCAATGCCCGCACCCATGAAGCCCGCACCCACGAGCCCCAACCTCGCGACGCGCGACGGCTCAACAGGCGTGGCTGTGCCAGTGTCTTTTTTAAGCGCAGTGGTCGCGAAAAAGAGAAACGTGAGTTCGCGCGACACATCACTCATCGTAAGCCGGCCAAACGCGCGCGCTTCGGCATCCAGCCCGCGTGCCATGCCGTGCGCGTATCCCTCACTCACCGCTTCGATGGCCGCCAGCGGCGCCGGATACGCGCCGCGTGTTTTCTTGAGCACCATCTCGCGCGCCTGCCGGAACACCACCGCACGTCCCACCGGATTGTCTTCGAGCAGCAACCCGCTCACGCCGCTTCGGCGGGCCATCCGTTTGCGCTGGCCCGAGGCCAGTTCACGCGCGCGCTGCATGGCGACCTGTTGCAGGATTGCCGGATGCACGAGGTCATCAACCAAACCGAGTTTGCGCGCCTGACGCGATTTGACGTTGCGACCGGTGAGAATCATGTCGAGCGCCGCTTGCAGCCCAATCAACTTGGGTAAACGTTGCGTACCGCCCGCAGCAGGCAGCAGTCCCAGTTGGACCTCAGGCAACGCGCACACCGACCGGGGATGGTCGCTCAATACGCGCCAGTGACACGCCAATGCCACTTCGAGTCCGCCGCCCAGACACGCGCCGTGAATGGCCGCCACCACAGGCTTGGGGAGTGCCGCCAGCTTGTCGAGCATGTGCTGACCGGTGCGCGAAAGCCGTTCACCGTCTGCGGGGGTGACCACTGCCACCAGTTCCTCAATGTCCGCACCGGCAATCCACACATCAGGTTTCCCACTGACCAACACCGCGCCAACAATTGACGGGTCCTCCTGCAGCCGCACAAACATCGCGTCGAACTCGGCGCGCAACGACGCCGTGAGCGTGTTGACGGCCGACCCCGGCGTGCTGAACGTCATGACGGCAATCCCGTCGTCAACTTGCAGTGTCAGGGCGTTGGTCGCGTTCGTCGCGTTGGTCGCGTTGGTCGCGTTGCTCGCGTTGGTCGCGTCGGTCGCGTTGCTCGCGTTGGTCGCGTTGCTCGCGTTGGCCGCGTTCGCCGCAGCGCTATCGTGCACACCGCCGTTCGTCATATGCGCTCCACCACCATCGCGTGTCCCATGCCACCGGCTGCACATACGGTCAACAAGCCGAACTGTCCCCCACGCCGGCCCAACTCGTTGAGCAAGGTGGTCACAATGCGCGCACCAGTCGCGCCAAACGGATGTCCGATGGACAGCGATCCACCCATCACATTCAATCGATCCGGATCGACTTCGCCCACCAGTGCCGACAACCCCGCACGCTCGGCCCAATACGGCGACGCCAGACCATGCAAGTTGCTCAACACCTGCGCCGCAAACGCCTCGTGCATTTCCACGAGGTCCATGTCGCCGAGGGTGAGTCCGGCGCGTTCCAGTGCACGCGGCGCCGCAAATACGGGCGCTTGCAGCAGCTGTTCGGCCGGATCGATGGCTGCGTACGCATACGAGCGAATGAATCCCAGCGGTGCGTAGCCCAGGCTCGCAGCCACGTCTTCGCGCATGAGCAGCACGGCCGCCGCCCCATCGGTGAGTGGCGAGGCGTTGCCCGCTGTGACTGTACCGTACTGTCGATCGAACACGGGCTTGAGCGCCTGCAGCTTCGCCAGCGAGCTGTCGGCCCGAATGCCGTTGTCCGACGCGAGCATTGTCTCGTGCTTGGGAGGCAAGATGATCGGCGCGATTTCCGCCGTCAGCCGCCCGTCGGCTGTACCTTGCGCGGCGAGCAAATGCGAACGAAGCGCAAACGCGTCCTGCGATTCCCGCGAGATGTGATTGAGCTTGGCCATGGTGTCGGCCGACTGTCCCATCGTTTCACCCGTACTCGGTTCAGCGATGGCTGGCGTGACGGGCACAAGATCGCGCGGTCTCACTTGCGATACCAGCCCCAACCGCTGCGTGAGCGACCGGGCCTTGCTCGCGGCCACCAGCGTGTCTGACATCCGGCGCGAGTGCAGAATGGGCACCTGCGTGAGTGACTCTGAGCCGCCGGCAATGGCCACCGTGGCGTGTCCGAGCACAATCTGGTCGGCGGCATCGGTGATGGCCTGATTGGCCGACGCGCACGCGCGCCCTACCGTGAAGGCCTGCACATCGCGCGGGAAATGCGGCAGCAGCGAGATTTCACGCGCGATGTTGGGTGCGATCACCGACGGCAGCACGGTACCGAACGCCAGCAGCTGTACCTGGGCGCCATCGAGCTCGGTGCGCTGCATGAGTGCCGCCACCGCGTGTTTGCCGAGTTCAAGTGCGGAGTAATCTTTCAGGGCGGTGCCCGAGCGGGCGAAGGGGGTGCGCACACCCGCCACAACGGCCACTCGGCGTCCGGGAGAACCGTAAGGGAGCATGCGGTAAAGCTACCGTGAGGCACAGGACAAGGTGATTGCGCCGCACTCGTCAGCGAATGCTGGCCTGGACCCGTTGTACTGCTGTACTGTGACTGCTGCGTCTGCTGTTCCTCCATCCCTGATCCGGAGATATCCCTGTGACTGACTCGCGTCCCGCGCGCACGCTGGCGGCGCTGTCCGCTTTGGTGCTCGCCACGAGCAGCCTTCCCTCGTTGGCCAGCGCGCAACGCGCGGCCACCAATGCGTCCACGTCTGCCCAAGCGACCGAGTTTTCCTCGTTGCACTTTCGGTCGATCGGGCCCGCCACCATGTCGGGCCGCGTGGCCGCCGTGGCTGTGTACGACGCCAATCCGGCGGTGTTTTACGTGGCCACCGCCCACGGTGGATTGTGGAAGACCACAAGCAAGGGCGCCACGTGGATACCGTTGCTGCAACACGAAGGGCTGATGTCGATGGGCGCCGTGACAATTTCTCAGGCCGATCCCAATCTCGTCTGGGTGGGAGGTGGCGAATCGAATAGTCGGCAGAGCACGTCGTGGGGCGACGGGATTTACAAGTCCACCAACGGTGGCGAAACGTTCACGCACATGGGACTGCGTGAGTCGCGGCACATCAACCGCATCGTGCTCGATCCCACGAACACGGATATCGTGTATGTCGCGGCCACCGGTCCGTTGTTTGGCAGTGGGGGCGAACGCGGTGTGTACAAGTCCACCAACGGAGGCGCATCGTGGACCCGTGTGCTGCACGTCGATGACGACACCGGTGCGAATGAGCTTGTCATGTCGCCAACCGATTCCAAGGTGCTGTTTGCGTCTA
The DNA here is from genome assembly GCA_038203945.1 of Gemmatimonadales bacterium. Lineage (GTDB taxonomy): Bacteria > Gemmatimonadota > Gemmatimonadetes > Gemmatimonadales > Gemmatimonadaceae > JAABRT01. The sequence goes on along the minus strand of JBBRDJ010000020.1, from coordinate 19,845 downwards.
CGTACCAGCGCCGTCGCAGCACGTGCTGCTTCAATGGCGGCGGTCCGGGCAGCGCACTGCATGTCACGCGCGACGGCGGCGCCACCTGGTCAAAAGTGGAAGGTGGATTTCCCACGGGCTCACTCGGGCGCATCGCGGTGGACATTGCCCCGTCCAACGGCCAGATCGTGTACTCGTTGGTGGAAGCACCGCCCACACCTGGTGACAGCGCGCAGCAGGGGTTGTGGCGCTCCAATGACGCTGGTATCACGTGGGGCAAGGTCAACGCGATCAATCCGCGTCCCATGTACTTCAGCAAGCTCGAGATCGACCCAACCAATCCCGAGCGCGTGTACTATGGTGGCGTGGGTTTGCACGTGTCGCATGACGGCGGCAAGACTGTGGTCACCGATGCGGCGCGCGTCACACACGATGATGTGCACGCGATTTGGGTTGATCCACGCAATCCGGATCATCTGCTGATCGGCAGTGACGGCGGTCTGGCCGTGTCGTATGACGCCAGTCGCACCTGGCAATTCATTCCCAATGTACCCGTTGGCCTCTTTTATCACGTGTCCTACGATATGGAAACACCGTTCAATGTGTGCGGTGGCATGCAGGACAACTACAACTGGTGCGGACCGAGTCGCTCGCGTTTTGGTGCGGGTATCATGAACTACGACTGGTTTCAGATTCTGGGCGGCGACGGCTTCGTGGCCCTGCCCGATCCGCGCGACGCACGCATCGTGTACACGGAATCGCAGAACGGCAACATGATCAGGCGCAACGTGGAAACGGGTGAATCGGCACGCATTCGCCCGACCACCGAAAACGTGTCGCCCGCTGTGCCCGCCAACGAGCGGTTCCGCTTTCATTGGGACGCACCGATGGTGCTCTCGCCGCATGATCCGGGTCAGCTCATTGTCGCGGCCAACCGGGTGTTTGTCTCGCGTGATCGCGGTGATTCATGGACCGTAATCAGTCCCGATCTGACCATGAATGCCGATCGCGATTCCATTGTCACGATGGGACTCAAGGGCAGCGAGATTCGTCTGGCGCGTCACGACGGCATTTCGTCGTGGCCAGCGATTGTTGCGTTGGCCGAGTCGCCGAAGCAGGCCGGTGTGATGTACACCGGTACCGATGATGGCACGGTGAGCATGACACGCAATGGCGGTGCGAACTGGACCAACATTACCGATCGTCTACCAAACTTTCCCAAGAGTGCGTTTGTCAGCGAGGTTGTGCCGTCACGCTTTGACGCGGCCACGGTGTACGTGAGCGTAGACAATCATCGCGAGAACGACTTCTCGCCGCACGTGTGGATGAGCACGGACTTCGGCAGCACTTTCCGTCGCATTACCAACGGACTGGACGGTGAAGTGGTGCGCACACTCACGGAAGACACGCGAAACGCCGACGTACTCTACGCCGGCACCGAGAGTGGCATTTTTCTCACCCGCGATCGCGGTGCGAGCTGGAAGCGGCTGAGCGGCCGAAACCTGCCCAACGTCCGTGTTGACGAACTGACCATTCATCCGCGCGACAATGTACTCATCGTGGCATCGCACGGCCGATCCATATGGATTCTCGACGACCTCGCGCCGATTCAGGAGTATTCGGCGGCCGAACGCGTGGCCGACGCGATGCTGTTTCCCATTCCGAATGCGTTGCAGTGGAAGTACAAGGACGACCGCAATGATGAGTTTTGGGGACATCAGACATTCGTTGGCGAGAATCCGCCGGAAGACGCGGTCATGCACTACTTCGTGAAGCGTCGTGTAGACTCGCTCGCGCTGCGTATCACGCGTGGCAGTGAGCTCGTGCGTGAGGTGGCGCTTGACGTGGACAGCAGCACAATCGGCTTGGCCACCGCCTGCTGGGATATGCGTGGCAACCCGATTCAGGTTGTCACACCGCCAAGGCAAGCCGGCGGTGCCGGCGGTCGGCAGGGCGGTGGCGGTGGTGGTGGTGGTGGTGGTGGTGCCAGCATGCCCGAGAGCATGCGCGGCTTGCCCACGCCGCTTCCGTCAGCTGGCTATCGCGAGAACAACCCGTGTCGGGGCGGTAATACGCCGGGCGGAGCGGCCAACGCCGCGCCGTACGTGTCCCCCGGCAACTACACGGTGTCGCTGGTTGCCAACGGTCGTGTGGTGAACAGTCAGCCGGTGCGCGTGGTCATGGACCCGAAAGTGCGACTCACCGGCGAAGCACGTGCGGCCTACGATGCACTGCTCAATGACTTGCATGCACGCCATCAGCGCGGCGCCGATGTGGCGGGCCAGCTCACGGCGGTGGCGCAGCAGATGGCCGACATCCAAGCGCGCATTGATTCCGCGCCTGCCATGTCGGCGGACGCCCGGCAGGCCTTTGCCGCCTTCAAAGCGCAGTTTGATAGCGTGCGCGTGAAGTTTGGTGTGGCGCCGGGACGTGTGACTGGCGCGCCCCAGGCAGGCGGGGCTCGCGCGGGCGGAGCTTTCGGCGGAAGCGGCTCGGCCGGGTCCAACGCCCTCGGGCAACTGGCGTCTGTCAAAGGCCAGATCGGCGGCATCTGGGAATCGCCGAGCGAGGCGTTGCGTACGCAGGCCCAAGCTGCATCGTCGGCGCTGGAAGCAGCGATTGCTGAGGCCGGACGCGTGCTCGAATCGGCGCGCACCGTTGGCGCAACGCTCGCGCCATTCGGCCGCACGCTGTCTGTGCCTGAATAGTCGCGCAGGCGCATTGTTCGTGCGCCGACCGCGGCGTTGGGGAAATGCATTCTTCCCCAACGCCGCTTTCGTTTAAGATCGAGAAGGCGCAGGCCGTCACGTTCTCGCACGCCCACTGGCGACGCCGCGCGGTATCAACCAGTATCAAACATGCACTTTTCTGCGGCTGATCTTAGCACCGCCTCTCTATCGGCAACCGCCACCCGCATCGCGCAGCATCCCAATGTCGCGGCAGCAGCGCGACACGAAACGATCACCGCGCTGGCGAATCAGTCGTTCGACGTCATCATTGTTGGCGGTGGCATAACGGGTGCTGGAGCGGCGCGAGAGGCTGCCCTGCGCGGCCTGCGCGTGGCGCTCGTGGAACGCGATGATTTCGCCGCCGGCACGTCGAGTCGCTCGTCGCGTCTGGTGCATGGCGGTGTGCGCTATCTCGAGCACGGACACATCGGATTGGTGTTCGAGTCCAGCCGAGAACGCCGCTTGCTGCTCGAACTCGCGCCGCATCTGGTGAGACCGTTGGCGTTTACGTGGCCCGTGTATCGTGACGCGCGCGTTCCCTTGTGGAAGTTGCGTGCCGGATTGGCGCTGTACGATGCGCTGTCGTTGTTCCGGAATGAACGACATATCGGTCTGGGCGTAGACGGTGTGCTCGATGCCGAACCATCGCTCGATCGCCATGATATGGTCGGTGGTGCGCGCTACTGGGATGCTGCAACAGATGACTCGCGCCTGACATTGGCCACGGTGATTGCGGCGCGTGAGGCGGGTGCGGTGATCGCCAATCATGTGGATGTCACCAGCGGAGTGCACAACGGAACGGCGCTCGCCGGTATCATGGCCCGCGACACGCTCGAGGAACGGAGCTTTCCGGTGCACGCGCCGCTGGTGATCAACTGCACGGGTCCGTGGAGCGATGCCACAGCCGCGCTTACTGGTGTACCCACATCGCATGCGGTGCATGGCGCCGTGGGCGCGCACGTTGCCGTCTCTCGTCAACGACTTGGCAATCGCGACGCAATCACGATCACGTCGCCTGTAGACGGACGCGTGATGTTTGTGCTACCGGCCGGTGTGCACACGATCATTGGCACCACGGAACGACCGGCCCAAAGCGGACCGGATGACGTGCGCGCCAATCGGCAGGAGGTGTCGTACCTTTTGCGTTCGGTGAACGCACGTTTTCCGTACGCCAATCTCACCACGGAGGACGTGATAGCGGCGTGGGCCGGCATTCGTCCGCTGGCGGCCTCCGCCACCGGCGCATCACGCGACACGGGCAGCGCGTCGCGCGAACATGCGATCGTACGTGCCGACAACGGATTGGTGAGCGTCACCGGAGGCAAGCTGACCACGTACCGCGCCATGGCCGTTGATATTCTGGACCGCGCCACGAACCGGAAAGCCACCGACCGCGCTGAAGAGCGCAGCGAGCAAGACCCGCTGCCAGGCGGAGACATGGTGTCGCTCGAACAAACGGAACATGATGCGATTGCCACGTGTGGTGACGCCGCAGTGGGCGAACGCCTGGCACGCGCCTACGGAAGTCGCTGGCGCAATGTGTGGAGTTACGCGCAACGCGACTCGGCCTTGGGCGCGCGCTTGTCCGATCAGTTGCCGTATCTACTGGCCGAAGTGGCGCACGCTGTGGAACGTGAAGCCGCGTGCACGTTTGCCGACGTGCTGGTGCGTCGGACACATCTGGCCTTTGAAACGCGTGATCATGGCGTCGCAGTTGCTGAGCGCATCGCGCCGCTCATGGCCGCGCTGCTGCAGTGGAACGACGAACGCGTGGCGTCGGAACTCAATCGCTATCGAGCCGAGACCACGCGTCTATTTGCCATTGACGAGCCGAAATAACTACGGGAACGGCGCCAGAACAGCGCAATTACCTCGCGTCAGACAGCGTTGGCATCGTCGTGAATGGTGATCAGTTCGACCACCTTAAGCTTGCGCACGATGGTTGGCAAACGGAGAATGGCCGTCTCTCCCACCGCCTTGCCCGAGAGGGCGAGGCCAATGACCGAGCCCATGGTCACCTGCCCTTCCTCGAACTCCGACGCGTCGCCAAATACGAGACTGTACGACTCCCGGTCGCTGGTGGCCTCGTCTTCCACCACCACCTTGGAGCCGAGCCCCACGCGATCGGCGGGAATCTGATCCATCTCAATGCTGCCGAGCTTGCTCAGACGCATGTTGAGTTGACCAAGCCGAGCCTGCACGAACTGCTGCCGTTCGAGTGCGGCCTTGTACTCGGAGTTTTCCTTGAGGTCGCCCATTTCGACTGCTCGACGAATTTCTGCCGGCAAGACGATGTGGAGTTCGTGGGTGAGTTTTTCAACTTCGCCCCGAAGCTTGGCCTTGAGTTCTTCGAGCATTGGACGACACCGGTAAGAGACACTGAAACCACTGAGCGACTCGACACCCCACGGCGAGCAAAGCTGGTGTCGTGGGGCACGGGCAAATAGAAAACAAGCGCCCGGCCCGATTTCAGGGCCGAGCGCGTCTGTGATTTGCAAACTACCGCTTGTGTGCGGACGGCTCAAGGGTACAGCGCGCCGCGCCGCAAGCCAGAACCGCCGTAACCGTGACCGCCGTGCCCACACGGCCCACACGGCCCACACGGCCCACACGGACCACACGGACCACACGGACCACAGGGATTACAAAGACCAAATAGACCGCAGAGACCACAGAGACTCAGAGGGACACCACAACAACAGCGGCACAAGCAACGCACGCGGACCACAAGTCGTACCACTCCCAACCGTTTCTGTCGCTGTTGCTGTACCCTCTGCGACTCCGCGGTAAAAGCCGTTCCAATGGCCGTGGCTTAAGGCAGATGCCCTGAGGGACCGCGAACCACAGAGACCACAGAGACGCAAAGAAAAACCACAACGACAGCGGCACAAGCAATGCACGCCGCAACACAAGGCGTACCACTCCCAAAAGTTGCTGTTGCTGTTGCTGTACCCTCTGCGCCTCCGCGGTAACAGCCGTTTTAATGGCCGCGGCCCAAGACCGATGCCCGGAGGGACGGCGAACCGCAGAGACCCAAAGAAAAACCACAACAACAGCGGCACAAGCAACGCACGCCGCGACTCAAGGCGTACCACTTACCAAGAGTTGCTGTCGCTGTTGCTGTACCCTCTGCGACTCCGCGGTAAAAGCCGTTCCAATGGCACCAGCCCAAGACCGATGCCCGCAGGGACGGCGAACCGCAGAAACGCAAAGAAAAACCACAACAACAGCGGCACAAGCAACACACGCGGACCACAAGGCGCACCACTCCCAAAAGTTGCTGTTGCTGTTGCTGTACCCTCTGCGACTCCGCGGTAAAAGCCGTTCCAGTCGCGCCCATCCCTCACGTTCCAGAGCCGGTCTCCTGCGCACGGCGCGCAACCCGTTTCTGAAAAGCCGTGAGCGTCACGCGACCGCCCGCTACGCAATACCCTCGTGAGATACCCGACCTGAAAGGATCACTTCTCCGCGTTGGCCAGAGCCCGGATTGCCGCCGCCATCGCACGCACGCGCGTAGCGTCAGACGCGCCAGCCACATCTGCATCTACCTGCGCCGCTAACGACGTAAGCGCCGACTTGCGAGCCGCACCACTGGCCCGTTCAGCCACATCGAGTGCCCGCGCAATGACCGCGGTACGCGCCGATGCCAGGCCGTTGCCACGCACCAACTGATCGAGATACGAACGCACAACAGGGAACGCAGCCGGCCAGGTGATGCGCGGCTGGCTCTGCGGATTAAACTCGTCAAATATCACCAACCGCGCCGCAGCCAGTTCGTTGGCTGACAGATGCACGCTCGGCTGCAATTCCAGAATGTCGAGCCCGCGCGCCATTTCCGACGAATACACGTAGCCGTTGTGCCAGTACGCGCCCCACGACCCACCAATCGTTCCGCGAGCACGGCTCACCGCAGCGTCACCGCCGCTGGTGGGCGGCGCGTCAATCGGACCGCGGTCAAAGAACGCGATTTCGAACGGCTTGTCCGGATCGGTAAAGTCGATCACATCAACACCACCCTGATACCAACCCTGCACCATGATGTCGCGCCCCGGTACCGGTACCAGCGATCCGTTGTGCGACACACAGTTTTCCTGCGCCGTCTGCGCCGAGGGCAACTTGAAGTACGCATGCTGCGTGAGTTTTTTGTTGTCGCCAATCACGAGCGTGGTGTTGCCGCCCATTTCGAGTGGGTGAATCGCCTGACAGTTGGGCGACGTACCACCGCCCCACTCATCGGTGAAGACCACTTTTTTGCCGTCATTGCTGAACACTGCCGTGTGCCAAAGCGAGAAGTTGGTGTCGGCCACAGCGTCGAGACGCACCGGGCTCTCCGGCTTGGAGATGTCAACCAGAATGCCGTAGCTCCCGCACGCGCCCGCCAGCAATCCCATTTCGGGATACGACGTGACATCATGACAGTTGCGCGGACCCGTGGCCACGCGTGACGGCTCACCCTCCGCTCCCGGAATGGGACGTGCGGCCCGTGTGCGTCCGCCACGTGCGGGCGCTGGTCCCAAGCCGGTGAAAATGCGCGCACCGGTAATGACTTCAGCATCCTGCGGACGAGCCAGCGTGACCTTGATGACGTCCAGCCGGAACAGTGAGTTCGTTTCGTCGGCGGGATCGGTGCCGTTCTTGCAACCCGCCAGCTCCGTGTCCGGACGCGCGCCCTGGCTTCCCGAAACGTAGATGTACAACACACCCTTGTCGGTTGGACTGGGCACCAGTGTGTGTGTATGCGAGCCCTTACATGTCTGCACATTCTTGATCAGACGAGGCATGCGCGGATTGCTCACATCGTAAATGCGCACGCCGGCCATGTGTTCAGCCGGATCGTCCACACCGCCCTTGGCGCAATCGTTGCGATTACCGCCTCCTTCCGCACTCACAAACAACAAGTTGCCGTAAATGGACGGATCGCCCTGCGAGGTGATGCACGGGACCACAGAGAGCATTTCCGGCTTGGCCTTGTTGCTGACATCCCAGATGGAGAAGCCGGCGAAGTTACCCTGATAAACCAGGTTGCCCTTGAACGCGAGATCGGAGTTCACAAAGGTGAGTCCGCGCACCGAATCAAACGGTGCCGGCTTGGCGCCAACGGAAACGAGCCGCATGCCCTGCGCTGCAACGCCGGCGTCCATAAGGCCCGGCTTGAGCGCATTGCGTGGATCGTTGGCGCTCGGATACGTCTGCGCGCTCAGCGACGACGACAACGGCGCCAGTAGCGCACTGGCCACCAGCACGGTGGCCAAGGCAGAGGCATGTGTACACGTGCGCGTGCGCAACGGACGCACGATTCCTGGGCGGGTAGATCGCATCGGGATCAACTCTGGGTAGAGGAGAGAAGAGGACAACATGAACAGATCAATGGTGCGACAGCGGCACGAGCGTTAACTCGTCAGAATCGCGCGGCAAGTTCAGCGAGCATTAGCCACATGAGCTCAATCTCGGCCAGCTGCGACGTTTCCACTTCATTGGCCAGCACCGAAATATCTACTTCCTGCGCGGCACGCGGCGACGACAACAGGTCGGCGACCATGGAAATGGCGCCCTCGTGATGCCGAATCATCAACGTCAGGAAGAGTTTGTCGAACATCGTGCCGCGCGCCGTGTCAAGCTGCGCGAGATCGCTGGCGGAGAGCATGCCAGGCATGCTCATTCCACGCCATGAGGACGTGTCGGGGACAAACTGATCGTACGCGCGCAGCCAGCCCTGCATGAGCGCTATCTCGCCGGCCTGCGACAGATCGATTTTTTGAGCGAGTTTGAGCACGCGCGCACTGCCCTCTGCGCCGTCCGCCATGCGCGTCATGTGCACCGCTTGCGCATGATGCGCGATCATGCCTTGCATGAACTGCACATCAGCTTCGGTAATGAGCGCGCCTGAGGGAATCGTGATTGGCGGCACACCGGGCATATCGTGGTGGTGATGCGCGGCGGCGGGAGGCGTCATCGAAGGCGCTCCCGTTGCGGCGACGCTGTCAGCCGCAGACGCCGAGTTCGGCGTCAAGGCAATCGATGCTCCGGACGGTTGCGGATTCGGCGTCGGTGCGACGGAGGCGCAGCCGGAGAACGCGATCAGGAAACAGGCGGCGGAGAGTCCGCGCGAAAGGACCAGCATCACAGGCAATCGTGTAGGCGGGAAAAGACAGGTTGATGATCAAGCCTACCCGAAAAACGGCCTCCACGCCAGCGGCGTTGAGCTTTGGTTTCCGAGCACGCTCCCCACGCAACAGGTGAAAGCGAAACAGGATGCGATTCCGAAGATCTGGAATCGCGTCCTGTCATCACAACCACTACAGTTGATTCACTGGCTGATGGAGTGCATCACCATGGGCGTCGGCCTGAATCAGGGGCGACCTCGCCGGCACCGTCTACACGGCCAGCTTCCATGTTACCGGCGTTCACATCTGAACGCACCGGCAACCGCTCTCGCCAGCTCGGCGCCATCTCCCGAGCCCGCGTAATCCACTTGGACACCGTCTTGAGAGACGGAACTGCACGCGTGAGTTTGCGCTCGTCATTTACGCGATGCAGCAGATTCACGATGTTGGATGGTTCCCGCTGACTGAGCTGCTCCACCGACTCCACGCCGCTCACCTCAAGCAACTGTCCGAACTCCGACCCGATGCCGGATACGCGCATTAAATCCGCCTGGTGTTTCCACGTAGTGAGCTGCGAGACGGTTACTGCACTGCTGTCGGCCAACGCTCGCATTCCCTCGTTAGTCGCGCAGCGCTCAAGCAACTCATCCGAGTTGCGCACGCCGGCCGCTGTGAGGCGAGAAGCGAAGAAAGGGCCGATGCCTTCGATCTGTTCGAGTTTGTAGGTCATAAAATCCTCCGGAAGGGGTCGTCGCCAACGCAGATCGCGAACGAAGCCCGATGGGGATTGCGGCGCACACAATGGTTCGGGCGCACAAGCAATCATCAAACGATGTACTTGTAACATACCACAACCGACCGCGCAAAACAACCCTAAACCATTGCATTTATTTAACTTACGGCGTCTCGTACCGCGCCAAACCAGCAGCGGGCAAGAGCGGGTTCGTGGCAATCACCGCCCTTGCGCGCCGATCCAAATAACGGCTGGACGTTACGGCTTGCTTACCATGAGACCTGAAACCGTGGCGTCGGTGTTGTGCCCAAACCGAACGCCATACACGCCGTCCGTTGACTTGAGCTTGCCGGCCGTCACGACGTCAGACTTGGAGTAGGTGCCCACGGTGGTGCCATTGATGGCGCACGACACTTCGTTGCCCTTTACCGTAACCGCGATCTCCTGCGTCACCGGGGACAACTTGCCGGCCGCCTTGTTCACGGCGGCGTTGGTGCCACCGCGCGGACCATTCATCTGAAATGGCGCCGGTCCAAAGCCACGCACGATGAAATTGCCGTTGCCGTACGCGGCACAATACAGATAGCTCTCATTATCCGTCCCCAGATCGTTGCCGCCGATCATGATGCCATAGGGATGCGCGTGATTGTTCACGTTCATGTACTGCGGCTCATTGAACGTCGCCTTCACGGTGTAGTCGCCCGTAGCCTTGTTGGCCGGGTTCCAGTACGTCACCGCCGGACCGGTCGTGACCGTCATCATTTTTCCGTCCATGGCCAGCTTGGCGTCATTCAGCGTCAGCCCGGCAGTCACTTCCTTTGCATCAATCTTGCCCATCCAGCCCGGCACCATGATTCCACCGCCGCTCACCTTGCGGGAATCCATGTCGTTGGCCTGCGCCATCAGCAGGTGCGGAACGAATACCGTTGCGGCCAGCAACGTCACAGCCTTTCGTGTTGAGTGCATTTCTCATCTCCGTGCGAAAAAGTTAGCCAGCATCATAAATGTAGACCCCCGGGCGTTGTGCCCGCTCAAACCCAATTTACGGAATAGACCAAATTCACGCTGGCCGATTGTGTAACCACGCCCCATTTTGTGCCGTGCCCGAACCTGAACTGATCGATGCCGAGTTGAGCCTGCTGGCGTTCCAGCACCGCGTCCTCGCGCTCGCCGCCGACCCCACCGTACCGTTGCTCGACCGGTTCCGATTCTTGGGCATTGTGACCAGCAATCTGGATGAGCTGTACATGGTGCGCATGGCCGAGCTGCGAGGTGCCGCGATTGATGAAGGCGCCGGCCAGCGTGCGCCCGCTTCGTTTCACGAAGTACATGGCGGATCGGCGATTGCGCGCCTCCACGCGATTGAAGCAGAGGTTGAGCGGCTTATTCGCGAGCAGGCGGCTTGTGCGGCTGAGTGCTGCCGCGAGGCGCAACTCGCCGGTGTGGGTCTGGTCACCTGGGAGCAGCTTTCGGCCGCCGAACAGGACGTATTGCGGTGGCGCTACCTGCAGGAGATCCAGCCAGATTTGATGACGCACGCCATTACGCTCAGTCCGGGTCACGCGCTCCCGCACTTGCCGCATCTGGGTTTGTTCGTTGCGCTGGTATATCGTGCCGCACCGGGAGATCGCACGCGACTGGCCGAACATGAGCTGCCAACCGATGTCCCGCGCCTGCTGCCCGTGTCGGGACGCGATGGGGTGGTCATCGCCGTGGACGAACTCGTGCGGATGTTTGCCCATCGGCTGTATCCCAACGCGGTGGTGGAAGGCGCATGGATGTTTCGCGTGACGCGCGGTGGCGATCTGCCGCTGCAGGAAAGTGACAGCATTGATTTGCTCGACGCGGTGGCCCGGGCCACCGAGATGCGCCCGCACAACCCCGCCGTACGAGTGGAAGTTGAACGCGCGATGCCGCCGGACGTGAGCCAGCTGATTCTCGACAGTCTACACCGGGAAGCCGAGGGCCGAGATATGGCAATCACCGTGAACAACGCACAGATCGTGGACGGGCTGCTGGACCAGCGTTGCCTGCAGACGCTCCCGCTGCCACCAGGTGAACCGTTTGAGTTCGCACCGCTTGCAGCCATGTCACCACTGGCACGCGAACAATCGGTGTTTGACACACTGCGCGAAGGCGACGTGCTCGCGCATCACCCCTTTGACGCGTTCGACCAAACCGTAGTCCGGTTTTTTGAGGAGGCGGCGCACGACCCACTGGTGACATCGATCAGCGCAACGCTGTATCGCGTTGGTAATCCGTCGCCCGTGGTTGACGCCTTGCTGGGCGCCGCGCGTGAAGGCAAAAACGTGTTTGCGTTCGTGGAGTTACAGGCACGGTTCGATGAAGCCAACAACGTGCACTGGGCGCGCACGCTCGAACGCGCTGGCGGCCGAGTGGTGTATGGCATGGAGGGACTGAAAGTCCATGCGAAAGTGGCCATGGTCACGCGCGTCGAACCACAGGGTGTGGTGCGCTACACGCATGTCGGATCGGGGAACTACAACACGCGTTCGGGCAAACAATACACTGATCTTTCCCTGTTTTCGGCGCGTGAAGATGCGGCGGCCGACGTGGAGGCGTTGTTCACACTGCTGTCCGGACAGCAACCGCTGCCGGTTGCACTGACACACGGTGCACTGCTGGCACCCAACCAGCTCTTGGCCTCCCTCCTGGCGCGTATCGCACGCGAAGCAGAGCACGCACGGGCCGGCCGGCCAGCGTCGATCACGATCAAGGTGAACGGACTGGCCGATACAGAAATCGTGCGGGCCCTGTACGCGGCGTCCCAGGCTGGTGTGCAGATCGATCTGATTGTGCGCGGCATCTGTACGCTGCGACCGCACATTACCGGTCTCTCCGATCGCATCCGCGTGATCTCGGTGGTGGGTCGATGGCTGGAGCATTCGCGTGTGTATCGCTTTGGCAACAACGGGGAGACGGAATATTTCGTGGGTTCCGCCGACCTGCGTCCGCGAAACCTCAGGCGCCGCGTGGAGCTGCTCGTTCCGGTCCCTGATCCTCGACACCGGGCGATGCTCGACGAACTGCTGCAGCGCTACCTGAAATGCCCCTCGGCGTGGGAGCTGCGCCGCGATGGATCGTACCTGCAACGGTCAGTCACCGACGCTGGTCTGAGCGCCCAGCAGTACTTCACGCACCGAGTGATGGAGCGCGTCGCGCGACAGTTGGCAGAGGCGTAGGCAGAGCAGACGGAGGCGCCGTCACAGGCGCAAATGCGGCCGTTGGCCCGGGCGACCGAGCCGGCGTAGCCCGTCGCCAACTGGATCGTCCTTGGGGAAGACCACACCAACTCCCCCAATGCTACGATCGCTCATTCGCCGCCCGCTGATTCTGTTCTTCCCACTGCTGGCAGCGTGCGCCGGCGGTGACACGCCGATGGGGCCAACGGTTCCCCCCACGCCCCCCGCTCTGGATCCCCTCCCACCTGGAACGCTGGTGCTTGCGGTCGTGGGTTTGCCGGCGGGCACACAGGCCGACGTCAGTGTCTCGGGGACCTCGTTTGCGCGGCCAGCGACCGGATCCGTTACGTGGAGCGATCTGCTGGCCGGTCGCTACACCGTTACCGTGCGACCTGCGCGTGGCGCGGACGGCACCTTCGCAGCTGATTCGGCGTCGTTGATCGTCGATGTTCTGTCGGGCGGACCACCCAGCGTGGTGACCGTTCGCTATCGCGCGCTGCCGTCGGTGTTGGACTTGCAGCTTCGGGGAGTACCGGGCGGAGCCGAGGCTCCGGTGCGCGTGCAGCCGCCCTCCGGAACGACCGTCAATGTGCCGCTGTCGAGCGTGCTGACGGATTCCGCGCGTGGTACGTGGCGTGTGTATGCCGACACACTGGTGTTTGGCGGTGTGCGTTACGCGCCTTCTTCATCGACGATCGATCTGATGGTGCTGCTCGGCGACACGGTGCGTGTCTCGGTAGACTTTGCGGTATCGAGCGGCGCGTTGGCGCTGTCCGTGCAGGGATTGCCTGTTGGCGTCAGTAGCGAAGCGCGCGTGGAAGGGCCGAATGGATTTGTGCAAACGGTAAGCGGTTCGGCCACGCTCACCGCCCTCACGCCCGGCGCGTACCGCGTGATCTCCTCAGCGATTGCCGTGACCGGCGTGCAATATGTGCCTGATCCGGACACGCTCGCTCTCACAGTGACGGCATCGCTGGTGGCCGCGCCGGCCGTGGTTCAATACCGTGCGCAAACCGGCCGGCTGATTATTGCGACCAGTGGTCTGCCAACGGGTGTCGCGCCGATTATCACGGTATCGGGAGCCTCGGCGGTGCGCAGCATCACCGGCAACACAACGCTCGACTCATTACCTGCTGGAAGTTATACCGTGGTCGCCACCGCACTCACATTCAATGGCGTGCGCTACGCACCGGAGGTGTCATCGCAGTCACTGATCGTGAGCACCGGCGGCTCCACAACGCTGTTGGTGGCCTACGCGGTCGTCCCGACTGTTGTTGACGTAGTGATCACCGGCTTACCCAACGGCGTCGGAGCCAGCGGTGTGCTCACCTCACCGGACAACACAGACACTCCGCTGAGTGCCACTACTCGCATCACTCCTGCGACGGCCGGGCGCTGGCGACTGGCCGTGGCGAGCGTGGTAAAGAACGGCCAGACGTGGGAGCCAACGCGATCCGCGTACGACAGCACGGTAAGCGCCGGTGATACGCTGCGCTTTCGCGTCGCGTACATGGCGGCTACGGGCAGCATGGCACTCGGAGTAGTCGGGTTGCCAGGCGGCGTACTGGGTCAGGTGACGGTCACGGGACCGGACGGCTTTTCGGCATCGCTGTCGGGCACCACCACACTGTCAACGCTCACACCGGGCAGCTACACTGTCGCCGCGGGCCAAGTGACGAGCAGCGGCACGACATTCATTGCAACACCTGCTGTCACGGTCCAGGCGATTACCGCCAACTCCACGTCATCGGTTGTGGTCACGTACGTTGCGTCGGGACCCAACTATTCCATCGAACAGGTGCACCTGACGCAGGCGACACAGCGCTTTGACGGATCGGTGCCATTGGTGGCCGGTCGGGACGCATTATTGCGCGTATTTGTGATGGCCAATGAAAACAACAGCGCGAGACCCGATGTGCGCGTGCGCGTGTACGACGGCGCCACGTTGTTGCAAACCACACTCATCCCCGCCCCCGAGCACAGCGTGCGACAGTCGCTGTCACTCGGCAGTCTGTCGTCGAGCTGGAATGTGATTGTTCCGGCAGCGCAGTTACGTCCGGGACTGCGTGTTCTCGCGGAGCTCGACCCGGCAGCGCAGCTCAACGAAACCACCCGCAGCGACAACGTGTGGCCGGCGAGCGGGCCACCGCAGTCCATCACCGTGTACGACGTGCCGTCGTTCAGCGTGCGGCTCATTCCCGTGGTTACCGGTGCACTCATAGGTGACGTGAACCAGGCCAACGCCAGCGCTTTTCTGGAAAGTGCCCGACTCATGTTCCCGCTCAATGAGATCAACGCCGACGTTCGCGCGCCGTTTACATCGAGCGCGACCGAGTTGCAGTCAAACGACGGCAACGGGAGCTGGCTTACCGTATTGAGTGAGATCAACGCGCTGCGCGCGACGGACAGCGCGCCGGGTTCGGTACACTACTACGGTGTAGTGGCCACCTCGTACAACAGCGGCGTGGCCGGCTATGGCTATCTGCCCGGTCGCGCCGCCATTGGCTGGGACAAAATGCCGAGTGGTGATGGCGTCGCCGCGCATGAGTGGGGGCACAACTTTGGTGTGTTTCACGCACCATGCGGCACAGCCGGAGACCCACGCTACCCATACCCCAATGCAGACATCGGGCAGGTTGGCTGGAACGGGTTGACCAATGCGTTGGTGGCGTCCAATGCCAAAGATCTCATGAGCTACTGCAGCAACACGTGGATCAGCGACTACACGTGGTCTGCGGTCATGCAGTACCGTGGCACGTCATCGATGCTTGCGTCAACGAGCGATGCCACGACGAACAATGGCAAGCCAACGGACGGACTGCTGGTGTGGGGCCGCGTGATCAACGGGCGTATCGAACTCGAGCCGGCGTTTCGCGTGCGTGCGCCACTGTCACCCAGCGTCCAGGGTACACACCGGATTGAGTTGCTCGATGACGATGGAACGCTGATCGGCGATGTAGGAGTGGCAGCGACACGCGTCGATCATGTGAGCAATCGAGAGGAGCGACACTTTGCTGTCGTGCTGCCGTTCAGCAACGCGCTGGCGTCACAGCTGGCCAGCATTCGTGTTCGTGATGTTCGCTCTCCGCTGCTCAGCGTCACGCGTGCGAGCGCCGTTCGGGCGCAACTGGCGCTGCAACAGGCAGCTCGACCGGGGTTGCCCGCATCTGCGAGCACGAGCGCCGATCCAGCGGCGCAGTTCAACATCGTCACCCGAAGCAGTACGCGTATTTCGTGGAGCAATCGCGCGTACACCATGGCCATGGTGCGCGACGCGCAGTCGGGTGAAGTGATGGGCTTCGTGCGTCGCTCCGGCGATGCGGTAGTGACAAACGGACGCCCGGTGGAAGTGGTGTTCTCCGATGGCGTCCGCTCCGCCGTGCGACGCTGAGTTATTCGAGCGACTTGAGGTTGGCCAGGATCTCATCGCGGTGCGGCTCCAGGAATGGCGCCAGCACCACTTTCTCGCCAAGTGTGTCTGAATCTTCGTCTACCGCAAA
Organism: Gemmatimonadales bacterium; assembly: GCA_038203945.1. GTDB lineage: Bacteria > Gemmatimonadota > Gemmatimonadetes > Gemmatimonadales > Gemmatimonadaceae > JAABRT01. Next base: position 3,597 of record JBBRDJ010000020.1, on the reverse strand, counting down.
CCCCGGTCCGTCTGACGCCAGCTCAAACAGAATCCCGTTGGGCTCGCGAAAGTACAGGCTGCGAAACCAGTAGCGGTCTACCTTGCCGCTGTTCGGAATCCCGATGGTGTTGAGCCGGTCGGCCCAAGCGTCGTAGTCTGCATCGGGCACCCGAAACGCCACGTGATGTACACCGCCCGCACCCTGACGACCGGGCGCCAGATCAGGCTGCACCGCCACGTGCAACTCCGCCCCCGCACCGCCCGGTCCCATTTCGTACACGTGTATCGTGTGCGCCGCGTTGTCCGGGTGCGCGTACGTGCGCGCTTCGCGCAGTCCCATGGCGCGTGTCAGCACGGCATCTGTTGACCCGAGAACCGGTACGCTCAACGTGATTGGTCCCAGTCCGCGAATCTGATGCACCTCGGGCACCGGACTCTTTTCCCACGGGTGCGATTCGCCTTCGCTACCGTCGTCTACCAGTGTCAGGCGCTGTCCTTCGGCGTCTTCAAAGTCGAGCGACAGGCGCGCATCGCGCTCCACAATCTCACTGACCTGTACATTGTGCGCCGCAAGACGCTGCTTCCACCACTCGAGTGACTCCACGCCGCCAACGCGCAGCGCCGTACGCGAGATGCTGTGCGTGCCCCGACGCTCAGCTGGCACGGGAAAGTCAAAGAAGGTCAGATCGGATCCGGGGGAGCCGACCTTGTCCGCGTAGAACAGGTGGTACGCGCTGACGTCATCCTGATTGACACTGCGCTTGACCAACCGCATGCCCATGGTGCCCGTGTAGAACTGGAAGTTGCTGCGGATGTTGGCCGAGATGGCGGTGAGATGGTGAATCCCAGTGAGTTGCATGGAAACCTTTCCTTTGGAATGCGCCGTGTGGTAGATCCGCGGGCGTGCGCTGATTCATTTATCTTAGCACTGAGACACATACCAAGCAACCCCGTGGTCAAGGCCAGGGAAGTATCAGCACCGGAAACCGGGTTCTCGCGGCCGGATCATCACGCCCGTCTACAAAACGCTGGATGTCGCGCGCCGCCGCCGAACGATGCGCACTGGCGGCGTCTGTGCCGCTCGACGCCTGCGCCAACTGTCCCTGCAAGCGCAGCAGATGCGCACTCGCGACGGCTCGCACGTCGGGCATCGCACGCGCGTTGCCGGCCAGATCGAGCAGCGCGTCGAGCGTGGCTCGTTGCGCGATGCGCTGATAGGGGGCGCGAGCAGCTGTGGTAGCCGGCGCGCTCCACGTGCGATCCAGCATGGTGCGAATGACTTCATCAAGCGTCAACGCGTTCGCTTCGCGCGACGCGAGCACAACCAATCGCGCCGCCCGCTCCGGGTCGAGCAGGCCCTTCACGACTTCCGTGGCCAGTCCGCCGGCCAGGGTGAGCGGGTCAAACGCAGTACCGGCACCGCCATCAATCCACGTCATCTCACCACTCATGCCGGGCGGTGAGGGCGGGATCATGGCGCTGATACGCGTGGGCACTTCGAGTTCGGCCGCACTAATTGCCTCGAGCGCCATGTTTAATGCGCGGCGCTGATCGGCCGCCGGTATGACCGCTGTCGGCGTCTGGCCATCTCCACGAAGCGCGTAGCGGAAATCCATGCCACCCACGTTCTTGATCAACCCTTCGAGCGAGTAGCGATGATGCAAATACACGTGTGCAAAGCGCATGTTGAGCAAGTGCATGGGCTCACCAAGTTTGATCGCGCGCTCATCGAACTTGTTGAGGAGTACACGTCGCACACCGGCCGTTCGCGTGACCGCATCGAACATGGTGGCACCTTCCACCCAACGTGTGACCTCGGGGATGGATCCGTTTGCTCCGGCGTGCGCGTCGCCCACAAATCGCATGTTGCGCGCGAGCATTTCCTGCACGACCGCCGCGTTGCCCGCACGTTCGGCCTCGGCGTTGGGATACCAGCGATAGCCGTACCGAATGGCCAGGGAGTCCCACGCGCCCGGTCCGTCGCGATAGGCGTTGCGCAGATCGGGCGTGCCGGCCTCAGTGAGTGTGATGATGGGTACGGGATAGTCCATCACCGAGGTGCGGCCCTGGGCCGACGCGATAAAGTTGTGGGCGAGGCCGAGGGTGTGTCCGATTTCGTGCGCCGAATGTTGTCGGCGACGCGCCATGGTAAACGTTTCCGCACTAACGTTGGGACCGTTGGGACCTGACGCTGGCACTGTGCCGGCCCAGATGTTGTAGTCAATCAGTGACCGCCATGCATCCATGCGCACAATGGTGCGCACAATCTCCCCGGTGCGCGGATCGCTGTAACTTGGGCCAACCGACGGTCCCGGTCCGGTGCGGTGAATCCAGTACAGCATGTTGTAGCGCGCGTCCATTGCATCAGCGTCGGCGGGGAGGTCGCGCACACTGAATGCGTTCTTGAATCCGGCGGCTTCAAAGACCTGGGCCCACCAGTTTCCGCCCTCGCGGAACGCCTCGCGGTACGGCGCTGGAATCGCTGGATCGAGGTAATACACAATCGGTGTCACCGGCTCCACCAACTCTCCGCGCATGTAGGCCGCCGTATCGCGGGGCACCAAGCGCCAGCGATCGATGTACGCGTCGCGATAGTTCTGATCAAATCCCTGCGACAAATCGGCAAAGCCTGTGCTGAAATAACCGGCGCGTGGATCAAAGGTGCGCGGCTTGTACCCGGTGGTGTCCGGCAGCACGACCAGCGAATGATGCTGTTCCATGGTGAGTGCGCGTGCGTCGGGCGCCACCCGCCGCGCAGCGGCCGCCGGTGCATCGCTGGCCAGCGTGAGCACCGCATGTACCTCGGCATTTCGCGGAAAGCTTTTGGTGCGATCAACATCAAACCAACTGCGTGATGCGTCTACACGGTATGCACCGCCGCCCTGTCCGCGCAGTCCGTCGGCAACGCCGTATACATCAGACAGGAAAAACGACGTGGCATCGATGGTGATTACACCATTCGTTTCGCTGTCCACCGTGAACGACGCAATCACCGACCGCGGAAATGCTTCGCGCGCCGCCCGTTGTCCGGCTTCACTGGCCGCCGGTGCACGAACATCGAGGTTGTCGCGCACCATGAGAATGCGTGCACCGCGACGTTCCAATCGCACCACGAAGTTCGCGCCCAGCTGTCCGCGATCAAGCGAGCCGGTGCCCAGTCCGGTCGCGAGCGTATTCTGGTACAGAAAATCACGACCGAGCTGCATTTCGGGGATTTCCAGAAAGAGTTTGTTGCGCGCTTCGTCCACCCGCACGCGAAGGAACGGATCGTCCTGTGCGGTGCTTGATGAATGCAGCGGGCCATCTGTTGGCGGGACCGCACGTGGAGTCGCACCAAGCGGCGCGGATGCCCCAATGAGTGCGACCGAGGCTAGCATCACAGCGGCGGCGAATGAGCGGGCCGACGGCCTCATTGCCAGACAGCTATCGTTGCGGACTTTTTGATCAGTCATTGCGGATCTCAGCGTGGAATGGGGAACGATTTGACGACAATCAGACATCATCGTGGGCGGGCTGCGCACCGTGTGCGTCAATCACTGCTTGCGCGGCTTCGGCGGGGTCGTCGGTGAGCATGATCAGATCGAGATCACCAGGCGAGATCTTTCCTTCGCCCGCC
>JBBRDJ010000019.1:0-44537 GCA_038203945.1 Gemmatimonadales bacterium | reverse complement strand
GAACTGTGGGCGAACATTTCGAGCGCTGAAGTCGGTTTGCGCATCGTCGCACTGTTCGCGGTGGCCATTGGACTCTCCGGAATGCTGGTCGCGTTGTACAGCTCACTCGACGCGCGTCGTCGCGAGATGGCGATTCTGCGCGCCGTTGGCGCCGGACCGCGCACGATTGTATCGCTGCTGGTGATTGAGTCGGCGCTGCTGGCCTTCGTTGGCTGTGTGGTGGGCATACTGCTCGTGTACGCGATTCTCACGCTTGGTCAGGGCGCGATTGAAGCGCGCTCCGGCGTGCATCTGGCCATTCGCGCACTCGGTTCCACTGAATGGATGTACCTCGCGATCGTGCTCGGCGCCGGTACACTCATTGGATTTGTACCGGCGATCAAGGCGTATCGCACGTCGCTGACAGATGGGCTGAGTCCGCGATCATAGATTGTTTACCACCCCGTGCGCATCCGGTCGCGGAGCGGCGCGCACGCTCTTCAGTTCCGCGCAGGAGCTTTTCATAATTGTCTCGGAAATTTATTCAGGCGGGTATGGCGTGCGCGCTCATCGCGACGTCTCTTCCGCTTCATGCGCAGGGTCGCGGCGGCGGGCGTGCCCTGGAAAAGGCACCTGGTGCAACGGCGCCCGCCCTGGACTCTCTGCCGGATTACGTGCGGCGCAATGCACCAACCGATGCCGGCATTTTGCGCATCTGGGAAGAGGGCATGCAGCGTTCGCAGGTTGCGAAGCTTGCACAGACATTGCTCGACTCCATCGGTCCGCGTCTCACGGGTTCGCCCAACATGGACCGCGCGCAGGACTGGGCCGTGTCAATGATCCAGAGCTGGGGCGCGGATGCGAAGAAGGAAGAGTACGGCACGTGGAATAAGTGGAAGCGCGGTGTGGCCTACGCGTCGCTCACGGCGCCACGCGTAAAAACGCTGGATGCCACCATGCTTTCGTGGAGTGGTAACACCAGCGGACAGTTTGTCGAAGGTGGCGTGGTGATTCTCGAGCCGTATCAGTCGGCTGAGGAGTTTCGCGCCTGGCTGCCCAGCGTGAAGGGCAAGGTGATTCTCTCCGGTGGGCCGCGTTTGTCGTGCCGTTCGGCGCTGCAGATTGCACAGTTTGGCATGCCGAGCACGATCGAGACGCTGAACCTGGAGCAGAACCAGCTCACGGCCATGTATCGGGGGCTCACTCAGCGTGTCCCCACCTTCTTTCAGGATGTGAAGGACGCAGGTGCATTGGCGGTGTTTGAGTCCAACTGGTCAGCGTATCCCGGCGTTCAAAAGATCTTCGGTTCACCGCGCAACAATCCGCTGCCCACGTTCGACATTGGCTGCGAAGATTACGGCATGCTGTTCCGACTGGCGCAGAACAAGCAGAGTCCGGTGGTGAAGCTCATGGCCGAATCAGAGTCGCTGGGCGAGCAGCCTGTATTCAATGTGGTAGGCACGATCAAGGGATCGGAGAAGCCGAATGAGTATGTGTTGCTGTCGGCGCACTACGACTCGTGGGAAGGGCATTCGGGCGCGACGGACAACGGCACTGGTTCGGTGACCATGCTGGAGGCGTTTCGCATTCTGAAGACGGTGTATCCGCAGCCCAAGCGCACGATCCTGATCGGTCTTTGGAGCGGTGAAGAGCAGGGGTTGAACGGCTCGGGTTCGTTTGCCGCCGACCATCCGGAAGTGATCGAAGGTTTGCAGTTCTCGTTCAATCAGGACAACGGTACCGGGCGCGTGGTGGGGATGAGCCCCAACATCCTGCCCAAGAACGGGCCGCGCCTGTCCAACTACATGTCGGCGATGCCGGCCGAGGTGACGCAGTGGGTGCGCCTGGATGGGCCCGGCAACTACGGCGGCGGTTCGGATCACGTGTCGTTCGCCTGTCGCGGTGCACCGGGCATCAGCTTGGGCGCACTCTCGTGGGACTACAGCAACACCACGTGGCATACGCAGCGCGACTCGTACGACAAGCTGATCATTGATGACGTGAAGAACAACGCGATCCTCACGGCAATGCTCGCGTACATGGCCAGTGAAGATCCGGAAAAGAGCTCTCGCGAGCTGATGGATCCGATGCCGCAAGTTAGTGGTCGCCCAATGACGATTCCGAGCTGTGGCGCGCCCACGCGCAACTCACAGGCGAGTCGGCGGTAAGTGCTCGCTTTGTATTGCTTCCGGAAACTTGATTTCTACGGCTCGACCCGGCGCAGAAACGCCACTTGGTCAAAGTCCCGATCGTAGCTGCAGATCGCGTCGAGCTTTTTTACCTGCACCACGGCGGCGTGCAGTGCATCGCGCGCCGTCAGCGAGGCACTGGTGTCCATGAGCTCGCGAGCGCGATCAACAATGTCTCCGCTGATCGGAATGACATTGGGGAAGATTTTGCGCGTGAGATCGTACAGCATCGCACCGTCCGCCCAGCGGTTGATCGCACGGTATCGATGCAGGATTTCCTGTAGCGTTTCGGCATCCAGCGTGGCCGCGATCTCACCGCGCGCGATGCGTTCAAGCAACCGGGCACTCGGCTGCTTGAACGCGTGCTCGGCGCCGGCTGCGTACATCAGGATGTTTGTGTCGAGCAGGATCATGCACTGGTCACGATCAAGGCAGCGCTACCGTGAGGGCAGCAGGTCAGCCGGATCGACGACCGACTCGCGCTTCATATCTGACGGCGTTCCGACCGGCAGCGATAGCGCCGCAAGCGATGTTACCGCGCCCACCATGGTGTCATGATCCACCAAGCCGTACTGCGTAATGCACGCCTCCCGCACAAGCGCCCCCATGCTGGTGCCGCGCTGCGCGGCCAGTTCGGTGAGTCGCGCGTGCACGTTAGGAGCGAACAGGATCGTGGTTTTTTTCGTGGGTTCCATATGTGCCTCCATATGTGGAGGCTACTCTGAATTGTTCGGGAATGCAAGTGCGCTGCTCGGAGTCCACTTACCGGCTGAGCACCGCGAGCGCCGCGCGCACGCTGGCCGCCACATCACTCTGCGGCCCGACTTCGCGAACGGCCGCCAGCGCCTCGGTTTCGACGTAGCCGAGCGCGACGAGCGCACGCACCGTGTCGTTTTGCGAGCCGCCACCGACCACTCGTCCACGCATGGAGGGCGAGTTGCCAGCCGCGACCCCGAGCCCCAAGTCGTCCACTTTTTCCGCCAGATCGAGCACGATCTGCTCCGCCTTCCGGCGGCCTACGCGCGGCACCCGCATGAGCGTGGTGATATCACGGGTGCGCAGTACGTCGACTACTTGCTCGGCGCCAATCGTGGAAAGAATGCCCAAGGCCAGCGACGGTCCCACGCCTTTGGCCGTGAGCACTTTACGAAACACATCACGCTCAAAACGCGACACAAAACCGTACAAGTCCCACGCATCCTCGCGCACGGCCAGATGCGTGTACACCGTAAGCTCTTGGCCGTCGGAGGGAAGCTGTTCGAACACAGACAGCGGGATGTGTACCTCGTAGCCGGTGCCGCCGCTGGTTTGCACTTCAATCAGCGAAACCGAGCGGTACACCAAACGGCCAGTGAGCAGCGCAATCATGGACGACGTGCAGAAGATGTGAGTGATGCGAGCGAAGGCAGTGCTGGCGACAACAGCGCACAGAGCGCGGCCGCAACACCGTCAGATGCATCGGCCGGCTGCGGCGGCGACTTGAGTCGCAGCAGTTGCGCCACCATGAACTGCACCTGCTCCTTGGTGGCCGCACCGCGTCCGACCACTGTTTTCTTGATGACAGCCGGTGGGTACTCCACGATGGACACGCCCGACATTTCGCCGGCCAGCAGGATCACGCCGCGCGCGTGGCCGAGCACCACGGTGGTGCGCACGTTGCGAGCGTAAAAAACATCTTCAACGGCCAAGAGGGAAGGCGCATGTCGCGCAATGAGTTCGCTCACACCTTCGTGGATGTCGCGTAGCCGAGCCGACAGTCGCTGGTCGGCGCGCGTGCGGATGACACCACACTCGATCAGTTCCGGTGCGCCGCGGGCGCCCAGTCTCACCACACCGTAGCCAGTGACCGCCGTGCCCGGATCGATGCCGAGTACGACGTCACCAGGCGTCATCACGCTTCGGCAAGGGCGTCTTCGTCCATCTCAAAGTTCGCGTCAATGTTTTGCACGTCATCGAGGTCGTCCAGTGCGTCAAGCAGCTTGAGCAGGGCGGCGGCGTTCTCGCCTTCCACCTTGACGCTATTCTGCGATACCCAGGCCAGTGCTGCTTCACGCACCGGGTAATCAGACTTTTCCATGGCTTCACGCACGGCGTGCAAGTCGGCTGGCGCGGTGGTGATGACGAAATCTTCGTCATCACGCGTGACATCTTCGGCGCCCGCTTCAAGTGCCGCCATCATCACCGTGTCTTCGTCGCGCCCTTCGGTGGCCAGCGACATGCGACCCTTGCGATCAAACAGATAGGACACCGAGTTGGTGGAGCCCAGATTGCCGCCGTTGCGTGAGAGCTTATAACGGATTTCGGCCACCGTGCGCGTTGGGTTGTCGGTGAGCGCCTGAATCATGAGCGCTACCCCACCGGGTGCGTAGGCTTCATACAGCACTTCGGTGTAGTCTACGCCCTCCAGTTCGCCGGTACCCTTCTTCACGCCCCGCTCGATGTTCTCCTTGGGGCACGACACCTTGCGCGCGTTCTCAATGGCAGTACGCAGTCGCGGATTGCCATCGGGATCACCACCGCCGGCCTTGGCAGCTACCGTGATTTCACGAATGAGTTTGGTAAACAGGGCGCCGCGCTTGGCGTCGGTGGCAGCCTTGTAATGTTTTGTGGTCTTCCATTTACTGTGACCGGCCATGATCACTCCCTGAGCAAACCTGAACGCGGCACGCGGGGTGCCGAAGCGGACGAACCTCGCAATATAACCCGGCCCGCCCGCCCAAGCCTACGCTTCGATCACGTCCTCAAAACGCAGACAGGGGGCGTCGAAATACAGGTCCACGTAGCCACCGTCGCCGGTGCGATTCTTGAGTATGTGCAACTCGGCTGCGCCCGCCAGTGCTGGCTCCGGGTGGTAGAGCTGCTCGCGAAACAGCGCCATGACCAGGTCGGCGTGAGTGGACACGGCACCACGCACGCCGAAATCGGCCAGTGTGGGACGCAGGTCTCGGCGTGTGCGATCGTGCAGTGGCAGATGGGCGGTAAGCAGCACGGCAATGTCCTGCGTGAGCGCGAGGCGTTTGCAGCCCAGCACGGCGAAGGCCAAGGCGTCGTCACGATGCGCCGGATCGGTGAGCAACGATTCCAGTCCGTCAATCACCAGCAATCGCGTGTGCGGAGCCAGGTCGAGTGACCGTCGCACACCGCTGATTCCACTGTAATCGAGGGATTTAATCGTAGGCGACTGCGCGCGCAGACCGGTGGCTGCAGTGGACAGTGCCGCGCGCGCGTCGTCGCCCAGTGATCCGCTGCGTAGCACGTCGAGCGCGATGCGCGATTCGGCGGAGAGTGCCCGTTCAAATGTGCGGGCAGCGCTGCCCTCCGACGAGAGCATGAGCGTTGGCGAGCCGGCTCGCGTGGCGCGAAACGCCATGGCCATGGCCAGCGAAGTGGTACCGCTGCCCGCATCGCCACCGAGTACGATCAGATCACCCGCGCGAAAGCCGCCGTGCACCAGCGGCGACAGGCTCGGGAAACCACAGGGCACCAACCATGGGTCACGTGCTGAGGGAATGCGAGAGGCAACAGGTGCTGTCATGTTTGCGCGGTGAGTCGGCGAACGAGGCGGTCTACTTCGAGTGATGCGGCCGCGTCGAGATAGCCACCGGCGGCCGACGACACGAGTCGAAGTGCGGCGGCCATTGGGACCGTGCCCAGCCCACTCGCATCGATGGCACGCGCGAGCGGTACGCGCAGCGCGGCGGGCAGGGCCAGCGAGGCCAGCCAGACGCGAGCGGCGGCAGCGCGGTTCTGCCGGTCTTCAGCGCCGAAGCTGTCGGGCGGCAACAGGCCGCTGGCCAATCGCGCGATGGAAAGCACGGCGAGCGCCACCTCGCGACCACCGCCCAGCGGCAGACGGCCCGCGAGGCCAGCCATTGCAGGAAACGGAAATCCGATGGACGCGAGTGCGTAGGGTGGTTGTGATATCTGCACCCGTCGAATCTATGAGACGAACGCATTGGTTGCACTGCGCAACATCGGGTAGCTTGTACAGTATGGCCCTTCCCGCAAAGCAGATTCTCTGGGTGGACGACGAATCCGACCTGCTCGAGCCGCATCGCCTGTTTCTGGGCGACAAGGGCTACGCAGTGGAAATGGCGACCAATGCCGATGACGCGCTGGAGCTGTTGCGGCACCGGGCGTTTGACCTGCTCCTGCTCGATGAGCAGATGCCCGGCACCCGTGGTCTGGACGCCTACCGGGAGCTGCGCGAGTTCGCGCCGTCGCTGCCGGTGGTCATGATCACCAAGAGCGAAGAAGACGCCACCATGAAGGAGGCCATCGGCGCCAATGTGCGTGATTACCTCGTGAAGCCGGTCACACCGCGCCAAGTGTTGGCCATGGTGACGCGCATTCTCGACGGCCCGCTGATTCGATCCCAGGTGTTGGCCCGCAGTTTTGTGGAGCGATTCCGGGCCATTGAATCCGAGCGACATCAGGGGCTGGATTGGCGTGGCTGGATTGATCGCTGGGTGGAAATCGCGCAGTGGGATGTAGATCTGGCCGCCGGCGGTGAAATGGGGCTGCACGAGTCCCTGCGCGGTCTGTACCCCGACATGCACCGCGCCTTTGCGCAGTTCATGAAAACCGAGTACCCGCGCTGGCTGCGCGAGCTCGATGGGGATCGCCCACCGCTGTCGGTGGACGTGGTGTCGGAGTTTGTCGCGCCCGTGCTGCGCAGCGATCGCAAAGTGGTCTTTATCGTGATCGACTGCCTGCGACAGGATCAGTGGAAGGCCATCGAGCCACTGTTCGCGCCGGTGTTCGACATCGAAACGACGCATTATTACGGCATTCTGCCTACCGCCACGCCGTACGCACGCAACTCGCTGTTCAGCGGTTTGTTTCCCGGTGAAATCGCGGCGCGCTATCCCGATTGGTGGGGCGAACGCGATGACGAATCGTTGAACGCACACGAAAAGGAGTTGCTGCAGGAGCAGCTGAAGGAGCTCGAAATCGATCTGCCGGTGCGCTACAGCAAGATTACGTCGTCAACTGACGCGGACGACCTGCTGCGACACTTGCCCAGCACCATCGCGGGCGACGGCATCTCGGCGTTTGTCTTCAACTTTGTGGACCTGCTCACGCACGGACGCAGTGAGTCCATGATTTTGTATGAAGTGGCGCGTGACGAAGCGGCACTGCGTGCTCTTACGCACCAGTGGGTGAAGCGATCGGCGCTGTTTGCGCTGTTGCAGGACGCGGCCAGGCGTGGCATCAAGGTGGTGATCACCACCGATCACGGAGCGTTGCACTGCAACACGCCGGCCACGGTGTTTGCCAAGCGCGACGCGACCAACAATCTGCGCTACAAGTTTGGCGAAGATCTGCGGGCGGAGCGCGAAGAGCAGGCGTTGCTGTTCACCAATCCCGATGATCTGCGCCTGCCGCATCGCGGCCCGTCCATGAATACGCTGCTGGCGGCCGGTGACACATTCTTTGTGTACCCCACCAAGTTGCGCGAATACCAGCAGCGGTACCGCGGCTCGTTCCTCCATGGCGGAGTGTCGCCCGAGGAATGCATTCTGCCGGTATCGTTGCTCACGCCCAAGCGCTGAGGCCAGCAACCGCGATGGCGTTTACCACGACCAGTACTCCGTCCGAAATGCGGGCCGCAGCGCCAATGCAGGTGTACCCACGCTTGCTCAGGTTCTTGCGTCCGCATCGCGCCCGCATGGCGCTTACGGTGGTCACCAATGTGTGCGCCGCCGTGCTCGACGTGTTCTCGTTCACGCTGCTGATTCCGTTTCTGAATGCGCTGTTCGACCAGCCGCCGCTCACCAACAGCCCCGGCCTGGTGAATGATCTGCTGCGCGTGACGGTGGGTTGGTTCCTGAACGACGCCGACAAGATGGGATCGCTGCGCAATGTGATCCTGTTTATTCTGGCCGTGATTATGGCCAAGAATTTGTTGGTGTGGATCAGTGGTCAGCTGGGCGCGCAGTTGCAGGAGTTTGTGGTGCGCGATCTGCGCAGTGCGTTGTACGCGCACCTGCAGCGGTTACCGCTGCCGTGGTTTACCAGCACCAAGGTGGGCCAGGTGATTGCGCGCGTGCTTACCGACACGCAGAACACCAAGGCCGTGATCACCGAACTGATCACGCGGTCGATCATGAGCGGTGCGCAGGTACTGGCCACAATTGTTGCGTTGGTCTCCCTGTCGTGGCAACTCACACTGGTGTCGTTGGTGGGCGCACCGCTCATTACCGTGGCACTGATGCCCGTGCTGCGCAAACTGCGCAAAGGGCATCGCAAGCTGGGCAACCAGCATGGTGAGCTCACCAGCATTGTGCAGGAAGCGGTGTCCGGGATGCGGTTGATCAAGGCGTTTCGCGCCGAGTCGTACGAGACGTCGCGCTTTCAGGATGCCAACGTAGCGTTCGCGCGTGGCAATGTGAAGGTGAGTCGACTGGCGATGCTGAGTGCGCCGGTCACGGAAACGCTGGGTACGATCGTGGCGGTGGTCGTGTTGTATCTGGGCGCGACATTGGTGCTCGTTGATGAAACGATGGCGGGCGCCGAGCTCATCTCGTTTTTGATTCTCGTGATGCGCATGCTGCAGCCGCTCAAGCAGCTGGCCCAGGTGCCCACGGTGGCACAGCAGTCGCTGGCCAGCGCCGAACGCGTGTTTGAAGTGTTCGACGCGGAGTCGGAAGTGGTGCGTGATCGAGGCACGCGCGAAGCGGCGTCGTTCACTGACACACTGGCGTTTGACAACGTACGCTTTGCCTATGAAGGCGGCGCCGAAGCGCTGCGCGGCGTGTCGTTTACTGCGCGCAAGGGTGAAGTGGTTGCACTGGTTGGCCCCAGTGGTGCAGGCAAAACCACGCTGGTGGATCTGATTCCGCGTTTTGTGGAGCCAACGTCGGGGGGCATCATGCTGGATGGCGTGAACATTGCCGACATCAAACTCGAATCGTTGCGCGCGCTTACCGGCGTGGTGAGTCAGGATACGGTGCTCTTCAACGACACGGTGCGCAACAACATTGCCTTTGGTGGCCGCGCGTACACCGATGCACAGGTGGAAGCGGCGGCACGCGCGGCCAACGCGCACGACTTTATCGCCGAGCTGCCGGATAGGTACAACACGTCGCTTGGCGAGCGTGGCGCACGATTGAGCGGGGGACAGCGCCAGCGATTGGCCATTGCCCGGGCGCTGCTGCTCGATCCGCCCATTCTGATTCTCGACGAAGCCACATCGGCGCTGGATGTCGAGTCGGAGCGGCTGGTGCAGGAAGCCATTGATCGGCTGCTGGCCGGCCGCACGGTGTTCGTGATCGCGCACCGACTGTCCACAATTCAGCACGCCGACCGCATTCTGGTGCTGGAGCGCGGTGCACTGGTGGAATCGGGTACGCACGCCGAGCTGCTCACGCACGGTGGCACGTATGCGCGACTGTACGCGCTGCAGTTTGATGGAGTGCGCGGCAACGTTGCCGTGGGTGCGGCGTAAGCATCGCGGCCCGCCACACATGATGATGAATCTTTTTTGCCTTCGAGACTGCTGATGTCATTGTTGCGCACGCACTACCCGTGGATGAACACGGACGACGTGATCTATCTGAACGCCGCCAGCACCGGACCGCATCCGGCGCGTGCGGTGGAACGCGGTCGTGAATGGCTGGAACTTCGCGCGCAACCGCAGCGCATCAGCATTCCACACATGGTGAATGCGGCGCAGCACGCACGCGAGCACTTTGCGCGCGTCATTGGTGCCGACAGCGACGAGATCGCGCTCATGCCCAATACCACGTACGGTCTGAATCTCGCCGCGCGGGGACTGCCACTGCGCCCCGGCACGGTGCTCACCTTCGACGGCGAGTTTCCGAGCTGTGTGTATCCGTTCATGGCACTCGGGTCGCGGGGTGTGTCGCTGGAACGCGTGCCGTTTGGCGAAGACGGCTTGCCCGACGAAGACGAACTCATCACCCGCATTGGTCGTGGTGATGTGGTTGCGGTGGTGGTGTCGTGGGTGCAGTACGCCAGCGGATTTGTGGTTGATTTGGAGCGCATTGGACAGGCCTGTCGTCAAGCCGATGCCTTTTTTGTGGTAGACGGCATTCAGGGATGCGGTGTGCTGCCCATCAACGTGCACAAACTGCCGATCGACATCTTTGCCAGCGGCGCGCAGAAGTGGATGCTCAGCCCATGGGGCACAGGTTTTGTGTACGTGCGTCGCGAGCTGCATGAAGTGGTGCAGGCGCCCGATGTTGGGTGGGCCTGCATGACCACCACGGGCGATTACGCCCACCTCACCGACTACAAGTACGAGTTCTGGCCCGATGCCCGCAGGTTTGAGATTGTCACGCTGGCGTATCACGACTTTGCCATCGCGAACGAATCCTTGTCGGCAATGCAGGAAGCGGGCGGGCCCGTGGCGCTCAGTCAGCACATTGGGGAGCTGGCCGATGTACTCGTGGCCTGGGCCGAATCCCGCCGCGATATGCGACTGTGGACGCCGTCGGCGCGCAGCAAACGCGCGGGTGTGATTGCCATCGTCCCCAACGACATGGCCGGTGCGCTGGCGCGACTGAAACGGGCCGGCGTGGTGTGTGTGCCGCGCGAGAACGCCATTCGATTGGCACCGCACGGCTACAACACGATGGATGATATCAACCGCACGATCGCGGCGTTGGAGAGCTGACGGCGACTGAATGCAGGCGCGCGACGCCGAACGAGAGACCGTCGCCGCGATTAGCGCATGCGCACCAACGCCCAGTCGCGGCTACCTTTCCTGATCAATAAATGGCCGCCGGCGAGCCACGCATCCGATGCAATCGTGCGCTCGCTCATGGACATGCGCTGTCCGTTTACCGATACTCCGCCCTGTTCCACCAGCCGTTTGGCGTCGCCTCGGCTTTTGGCCAGACCGGTGGCCACCACCAGATCCAGCGCGTCTACTCCGGCCGCATCGATCGGTGCGGCGAGCTCCGCGAAGGGGACCTCCCGTGCCATTTCGCGCAGGGTGTCGGCCGACAAATCACGCGGGTCGCCCTTGCCAAACAGCACCTGCGAAATGGCCTCCACTGTCTGCAGTACCCCCGCGCCGTGCACGCGCGTCGTGACATCGGCGGCCAGCTGACGTTGCGCTTCACGCTGTTCGGGGCGCGTGTTGGTGGCCTCGTCGAGTTGTGTAATGTCTTCCCGCGAAAGCAGCGTGAAGAAGCGCAACCAGCGGGCCACGTCGCGATCGTCGGCGCCCAGCCAGAACTGATAAAAGCGGTACGGGGACGTGCGTTCAGCGTCGAGATACACCGCGCCGGCCTCCGACTTGCCAAACTTCTGTCCACTGGCAGTTGTCACGAGTGGACAGGTGAGCACATGTGCCTCGGCGCCAACCGTACGTCGCAGCAGTTCCAGTCCGGCGGTCATGTTGCCCCACTGATCGCTGCCACCGATCTGCAGCGTGACGCCCAATCGCGCGTGCAGTTCGGCGTAGTCGTGCGCCTGCAGCAACATGTACGTGAACTCTGTGTATGAAATGCCAGCGTCAAGGCGCGATTTCACGGAGTCCTTGGCCAGCATGTAATTCACCGTGAAATGCTTGCCCGTGGTGCGCAAAAAGTCGAGCAGCCCGAGGGAGCCGAGCCATTCAGCGTTGTTGGACATGCGAGCGGCAAAGGGCCCCGTGAAGTCGAGGAAACGCTCCAGCTGCGCTCCGATCAGGCGCGCGTTCTCTTCAATCACATCGAGGGATTGCAGCGTGCGTTCACTGTTTTTGCCAGACGGATCACCAATCATGCCGGTGCCACCACCAACCAGTGCAATCGGCTTGTGACCGGCGCGCTGCAAATGCACCAGTCCCATCACGGGCACGAGATTTCCCACATGGAGGCTGGGCGCAGTCGGGTCAAAGCCGCAGTATGCGGCCGTGGGTCCCTGGGCCAGGTGTGCGGCCAGGCCGTCGGTGTGCTGAAACAGCAGCTCGCGCCACGTCAGCTCGTCAAGAAGGGCAGGGTGTTGAGACATAGGCCCAATTATAGACGGCGTGCAGCTCTTGGCGCGTCCGCGTTCCGCCAATAGGCTTGTATCTTATGCTTATGCTCCGCCTCCACATTCGCCAGTGCCGCCCGTGAGCGCGGCTCGCAAGCGTCGGACAGGTGTCGCGCTTTGGCGCCGTCCCTGGGTTCGCTGGACCGTTGTGCTCACCGTGTTCGCCGCCGGTGTGGGCGTGGCGGGCTTCTTTACCGCGTGGACGCAAGTGTGCCGTGTGGGCGTGTGTCCCACCACCGAGGCACTGAGTTCGTACATCCCCAACCAGACGTCCAAGCTCTACGCCGCCGACGGGCGCTTTATCGCCGAGCTCGGACTGGAACGCCGCACGCTGGTGCGACTCGACGAAATACCGCAGCACGTCAAAGACGCCTTTCTGGTGGTCGAAGACAAGCGCTTTTACGAGCACAACGGCATCGATTACGTGCGCGTGTTTGGCGCGCTGCTGCGAAACATCAAAGCGGGCGCGTTTGCAGAAGGTTTCAGCACCATCACCATGCAGCTGGCGCGCAACATTTTCCCCGAGTCGCTGACGCGGGAAAAAACGATCCTGCGCAAGCTCAAGGAAGCGCACGTGGCGCGCGATATCGAAGCGGCGTTTCCCAAAGACCGCATACTGGAGCTGTATCTCAACCAGATCTATCTCGGATCAGGTGCGTACGGCATCGAGACGGCGGCGCAGCGCTACTTCGGGAAGTCGGTGCGCGATGTGAGTGTGGCCGAAGCCGCCATGCTGGCCGCGCTCCCCAAGGCGCCTGAGCGCTACAATCCGCGTCGGTACGCCGACCGTGCGATTGAACGGCGCAACACGGTGATTGAGCTCATGCGGCGCGCTGAAGTCGTCACCAACAGCGACGCCAGTCTGGCCAAAGCGTTCCCGTTGCAGCTCGCTCAGCGCACGGAGTCCGGCGAAACGGCTCCGTACTTTGTGGAGTGGGTGCGGCAACAGCTGGACCAGCAGTTTGGTCAAAGTTTGTATGAGAACGGGCTCAAGGTGTACACCACTCTCGATCTCGACATGCAAGCGGCCGCCGAACGCGCCATGGCCGAGCAGCTCGCCTCCATCGAGTCGGGGAAGTATGGTGCCTACTCACACCTGACGTTTGAGCAGTATGAAGCGCGCACCGCTGAAGGCGAGAACTTCGGTGGGGGGGGGAACTCTCCGTATCTGCAGGGCGCATTTGTGGCCATTGACCCACGACTGGGCGCCGTACGCGCGCTGGTAGGCGGTCGCGATTTCGCCGATTCCAAGTTCAACCGCGCCGTGCAGGCGTTGCGGCAGCCGGGTTCTACGTTCAAGCCCATTGTTTACGCCGCAGCAGTCCGGGCCGGTCTTGGGCCGGCGCATGTGATCAACGACAGTCCCGTGGCGTTGAGTCAGGTGAGCGGTGAAACGTGGCGTCCACAGAACTTCGATCTCAAGTTCGAGGGACGCATGCCGATGCGTCGTGCGCTCTACATGTCGCGCAATATTCCGGCCATCAAGGTTGGGATGGAGTTGGGACCGGATGAGGTCATTCGCATGGCGCGTCGCTTTGGGATCAGCACGCCCATTCCGCCGTATCCGTCGCTCTACATTGGTTCCGGAGACGTGTACCCGATCGAAATGATCTCGTCGTACTCTGTGTTTGCCAACCTCGGGTTGCGTACCACCCCGTACGCGATTCTGCGCGTTGAAACGGCAGACGGTGAAATGATCTGGCAGCCTCGGCCCGAGCGCGAGGCCGTGCTCACGCCCGAAGAAGCGTGGCTGATGGTGAGCATGATGAAGGATGTTGTAGGGCGTGGTACCGCCTACAACGCCACCACTGGCGCCGGATTCCGCGTGCCGGCCGGCGGCAAAACAGGCACCACCAACGACGGCGCCGATGTCTGGTTTATCGGTTACACTGCCGATCTGGTGGCCGGTATGTGGGTTGGCTTTGATCTGCCCAAAAAGATCAAGGCCAACGCACAGGGCGGGTCATTGGCGGCGCCGGCGTGGACAGCCTTCATGCAGGACGTGTACAAGCGCAAGCCCGAGCCTCCTGACTGGCCGCGTCCTGATGGCATCGTGGTGCGGCAGATCGACGCGCGCACCGGCCTGCTGGCGAACTTTTCGTGTCTTGGCAACGTGGTGTCCGAGTATTTCGTGTTCGGCAACGAGCCTCGGCTGAGTTGCACCGATTACCAGATGACACTTCCCAAAGTCGACGGCGATTCGCTGGTGGGCGGCACCATCCCGCGCGCCTATCGCGATACCACCAATCCGTTCCGTATTCCGCCTTCGTGACGCACGTCGAGTCAGCGGCCATGCCGCGTGTCGCCTGGCACGCGCGCTGGCTCTTGCCCGTGATCAGCGCGCCCATTCGTGATGGTGCGGTGGTGGTGCAAGGCGATCAGATCGTGTGGGTGGGCGAGTCGCGACACGCCGTTGCCGATGCGCACGAGCAGCTTGGTGAGTGTGTGGCGATGCCTGGACTCGTGAATGCGCATTCGCATCTGGAACTCACGGCTCTGCGTGGGTTTCTCGAAGGGTTGGAGTTCCGCGACTGGTTGCGCGCCCTCACGGAGGTCCGCGCCACTGTG
This sequence comes from Gemmatimonadales bacterium, assembly GCA_038203945.1. Taxonomy (GTDB): domain Bacteria; phylum Gemmatimonadota; class Gemmatimonadetes; order Gemmatimonadales; family Gemmatimonadaceae; genus JAABRT01. Next base: position 29,811 of record JBBRDJ010000019.1, on the reverse strand, counting down.
CTCTCCCCTCAGGACATCAGCGATTCGGCGCGACTCGGTGTGTCTGAAGCGTTGCTGGCCGGTATCACCACGATTGCCGATTGTTCAGCCACCGGTGCGTCCCTCGATGCGATGGTAAATGCCGGTATGCGAGGTCGCGTGTACCTGGAGACCTTTGGTCCGGACCGGGCGCAGGTGGACGCGTCCATGCAGGCGTTGCGTACTGGTGTGTTGGCGCTGCGCAGTCGGACCAACGCGATCGTAGACGTGGGAGTCTCACCGCACGCGCCATACACGGTATCTGACGAACTGTTGCGCGCCGTGGCCCGCTACGCTGCGAGCGAATCGTTGTTCGTGGCCACGCACGTAGCGGAAAGTGCGGCCGAAGACACGTACGTGCGTAGCGGCAACGGTCCGTTTGCGGAGCGGCTGCTGGCACGCGGTATTGCGGTGTTGGCCACGGGCGGCTCGCCGATAGAGCTGCTCGATCGTACCGGCTTGCTCACCGAACGCATGCTCTGCGTTCACGCGGTGCACGCCAGCGCCGAGGATCTGGCACGCATTGCATCGCGTGGTGCCAGCGTGGTGCACTGTCCGATCAGCAATGCGAAGCTCGGGCAGGGCATTGCCCCCGTGCTGGCCATGCGAGCGGCGGGCATCGCAGTGGGACTCGGTACCGATTCAGTCGCCAGCAACGATCGCATGGATCTGATTGGCGAGGCTCGGCAGGCGGTGCTGCTTCAGTCGCTGCAGCGTGAGCAGCCCGATGCGCTATCGGCGGCAGAGGCGCTGCATCTGGCAACTATGGGTGGCGCGCGTGCGCTGGGGTATGAGCGACTGGGCGCGTTGGCAGTGGGCTACCAAGCCGATCTCTGTGCGTTCCGATGTGATGCATTTGAGGCGGTTCCCGTGTATGACCCCGCGGTGCTCATCGTGCATGTGCTCGGGAGCGGTCAGTCGGCGGCGCTCACGATGGTGGGGGGACGCGTGCTGGTGCGTGATGGTGCGGAACTCCAGGCGGACCTGAGCGTTCGGGAGCGTGTAGTGCTGGCTGGCCGAAGAGTCGCGCAGTGGCGCAACGCGGCCGACCATAGCGGCAGTTGAGTACGCTGTTATAGCTTTGATGGATAGGTTGGTCGCGTTGGTGTAGCGTACCTGACACGGAGAGCATACGTGATTGCCGGGTGTCTCGCTCTGAATGCGTCGTACGAACCGTTGACGATGGTGCCGCTTCGGCGTGCACTACGGCTTGTCATTGACGGTAAGGCGGAAATCGTCGAGGCGGACCAGGATCGACTGGTTCGCTCCGAGCGACTGGCCATGCCGCGTCCGGCGGTCATCCGCCTCACCAAGTTCATTCACGTGCCGCGCCGCTTCCGGCGGCAGGTCACCAACACGTTCCTGTTCGCCCGCGATCACTATCAGTGCCAGTACTGTGGTCGTCAGAATACGGAGCTCAAGCTGCGCGAATCGCTCACGCGAGATCATGTGATCCCGATGTCGCGTGGCGGCTCGAACGAGTGGACCAACGTGGTCACGGCGTGCAGCAGCTGCAACACGCGCAAGGCCAGTCGATTGCCGCACGAGATTGGCATGCAGCCAATGGTGGCACCGGCCGAGCCGCATTTTGTGCACTTGGCGTGGGCGGTACGCCGGCTCACGCCCACTCAGGCGCGCTACATCAAGGTGTTCTACGGCGAAGAAACATTGCGTCGGGTGAAGGCCATGGATGTTGTGCCGGTGGCCAGCTAAGCCAACCAAGCACTGCCGCGCGCCAATAAAATCCTGCGTGTATGTGTCACTATTTCGGACTCTCGTCACGCACCACAAACGGCGATGAACGCGCTTCGAGACGGCGCACCTCGCCGCCCATCAGTCGGGACGCCAACGTGCGCAGTCCGCGGCCCAGCGCGGTTCCCGGGTTCCGACGACCCTGCACCGCTGGCGCCAGTTCACCGCGCAGCCAGCGCGAGACTTCATCGAGATCCTTGAGATCCAGCGTTTCGATCTCGGCTTGTACCCGGTAGTAGTGTCGCTGCCCGGGTCCGGGTCGGCCAATCGGCGGTGCATGTGGCAACGCCACGGCGGCCTTGGCATCGGAGAGTCGTCGGTAGGTACCCAATGGCGCGACTGAGTCGTCTCCGTCGAGTCGCGCCACGTCAAACGTCTGATCAAACTGATCGTAGTGAATGATCACGTCCCATTGCTCGCGTGCGACCACATCGTTCAAAAAGCGCCCCATCTTCCACAGCTCGACGCTCATGTGCACGCGGACATCAAAGCCGTTGCGCAGCAGTTCTTCAAAGCGGCCACCGTCAATGGCATTGCGCAGCCGAACCGTGAGTGATGTGGTAGCGGTGGGCAGCGCAATATCGATGCGCGGACCGTCAGACAATTGCGCCGACAGTGGCGCCGCCGCTGCCCACAGCAATAACGCCGCAACCCAGAGTGAGGCGCAGCGTCTGAGGGACTTGAACCGGAGCACGGCCGCTATCAGAAGCGAGCGCCAATGCGCAGGAAAGCGCGCGGCGTGGAGGATCCACCCGACAGCGGCTGCGCCACGTATACGCCAAGCGTCCCGAAATCCACACCAACACCAACGTCGCTGCGAAACGTGCTCAGCGATGGCATCGTGCTGCGTGGGTACTGCAATGCGCCATCCCGCGGTCCGTCAAGCCATCCACGACCGCTGTTGGCAAACACCACCCATGATCCATCGGCACGAAACCCGTCTGCGTACCAGCGACGATCGTCCTGCCGTTGCTCGGCACCAAAGAGTGCCACACGAAAATCGCCTTTGAGCTCGGCTTGCAGCAACACCATGCGATCGCAAGCGGCCGGCCGACCGCGCTCGTTGAACGTGGCTTCCGGTAGCGTGTTGCACATGCCCACATCGACATCGCCCGTGAGCGCGCGGAACGCATAGCCCGGCAACGCATCAACGCCGCTCACCGAGAATCGTCGCTGAGTGGGCAACGCACTGCCGTGCACCAGTCCACCCGCCACCAGACGCAGGTTCACCGAGGTCAGCGGCGCGATGCGCGCGTAACGGCGTGCGTCAAGAAATACGCGCCCGTAGGTGAGTCCAGGCACATTGAGCGATAAAACTTCGGGGTTGGGCGTGCCGGTGATGTCCATGGCACCGCGCTCATATTCCGCCTGAATGAGCCATCCATCACGCGGACGTTCCACATCGTTGCGCGTGTCGAAGCGCGCCGTTGCACCCAACAGATTCACCGTGCCTTCGAACGCCCCGGGGTTGGCCCGCCAATCGCGGTTGCCGCGGAACAGCGCAAAGGCATTGCGCGCTTCCCGTGAATCCCACTGCTCACGTCCCACAGACACCGACAGTTCAAGCGCGCGAGTGGGCACCACACGCACAAACGCACTTCCGCCAAAGCGATTCCAGTAGTCGCGGTAATCCCGGGCAAAAAGGAGCGATGTCAGCCCCGATTCAGCCGCCGAGAGCGACCACTTCTCCACGGCATCCACTTCATCGATGTGACGCGCGCCCACAGCGAAGTGGCGTGCATCAGTTCCCTGACGAAACTCGGCGAGCAGACGAGAACCGAGATTTTCCCGCTCCCACGACAATCGATTGCCAGTCCGGAAAATGCCCAGCGCTTCGAAGGTTACGCGAGACGTACCCTGATTCAGTCGGAGCCGTGGCCCGAACAGAATCGACAGCTGCTCTATACGGTTGTACGAGTTGGCAGACGCAATGATGATGTCCTGCAAATCAGCGCCGGGCCCCGCGCGCCAACGGCTATATCGCGAGAGCATCGTCTCATCGTCTTCCGCCACCAGTTGGCCGCTGTCATTGCGGACGGCCAGTTGTGAGCGCCAGACCTGCATATTGCCGTCGACGCGGCCGAGCGAGCGATTGGTCACGGTGCCACCTACCACGGTGACTGATCCGGTGATCACGGCGGTGGAGTCGAGCCGCATGTCAGCGTTGATGACCACCAGATCGCCGAGTATAGTGCCGCGAACGATCAGCGGACCGTTGAGTACCGCGAGGGTGCTGGCAATGGTATCGCCGGGCGACAGATCAAAGCGTCCGTCGACCTTTCGCGCCGCGGGATTGTTGTACGCCGAAATCACGGTGCTGATGACTGCGGTGGGCACCCGCCCGGTTCGTGGCTCACTACGCGTTTGTGCGTGAAGCGATGACGACAGCAACGCGACGCACGCACCAAGCACCGGTGCCACTCCGAGCACTGTTGCGACGCTTCTCATTCGCCTCCCCCCAAGCCCAGGCGACGCATGCGGCGGTACAGATTGGCGCGATCAGTGCGCAAACGACGCGCTGCATCGGCAATGTTACCATCGGCCGCTGACAGTGCGTGTGCAATGAGCGTGCGTTCATAGCCCTCGAGGGCATCGCTGAGTCCCATGCTGCTCTCCCTCTCCGGTTCCGGAATTGTGCGCATTGCCGTGGCCGGTGTCGTGCCGCTGTCCGGCAACAGTCGCCGCAACTGTTCGGCGCTTACCGTACCGCCCGGATGCACGATGGAAAGGCGCTCCACGATGTTTGCCAGCTCGCGCACGTTACCGGGCCACGTGTGGCGTTCAAACACGTGCACGACTTCGGGTGCCCATTCACAGCACGCCTGACCGGTGCGCGCACGGTGGCGCTGCGCGAAATGATGAATGAGCAACGGGATGTCGCCCGGGCGCTCGCGCAAAGGTGCGAGTTCAATGGGAATCACGTTGAGACGGAACAGCAGATCTTCGCGAAAGCGGCCGTCTTTTACGGCCCGCGTGATGTCCTTGTTGGTGGCGGCAATGATGCGCACATCTACCTTGATCGGTTTGCCGCCGCCCACGCGTTCGATCTCCCGGGCTTCGATGGCGCGCAGGAGTTTGGCCTGCGCCTCGAGCCCCAGATCGCCCACTTCGTCGAGAAACAGCGTACCCGTGTGGGCCAGCTCAAATCGTCCGATGCGACGTTCCGTGGCGCCGGTGAAGGCGCCGCGTTCATGCCCGAACATTTCACTCTCGAGCAAATCGCGCGGAATGGCGGCGCAGTTCACGCGGATGAACGGCAGATCGCGACGTGGACTGGCCGCGTGCAACGCCGACGCCACCAGCTCTTTACCGGTGCCCGACTCGCCCGTTATCAACACGCGCGCATTGGTGGGACCAACCTGTGCCACCAGCTGGCGCACGGCGAGCACCGCAGGGCTCTCGCCCACCATCTCAGATGTAAAGCCGAGGTCCTCGCGCAACGTACGTGCCGTGCGCCGCGCCTGTCGCAACTCCAGTGCCGACGCCAGCGCGAGCAGTACGCTTTCCGGTGTGAGCGGCTTCTCGAGAAAGGTGAACGCGCCAAGTCGCGTGGCGCGCACGGCGTCGGCCAGGGCCGCGCGTCCACTCATCATGACCACCGGTAGATCGGGGAACTGCGTGCGCAGTTTCTCGAGCAGCGCCAGCCCGTCCATGTCACCGGGCATCATGAGGTCTACGAGCGCGATGTCCGGGTGTTGCGACTGCGCGGCAGTCAGTCCGGCGCGTCCGTCGGGTGCATCGAACACATCGTATCCTTCCACGCTGAGCAACGCACCCACCATGCGGCGAATGTTCACTTCATCATCGACAATCAGGACGCTTGCCATGTGCTCCGCGGCGAGCCGGACTCGGGGGTAGCTTCAGGCGTCTGGTTGAGCTTGGGCGCATCACGTAATTCTGCGACACGAAAATCAGGTGCAGCTACGCGTTCGGTGAGCAGGCGCGCCGTGTAGCGATTGCTTTCACTCAAACGCTCCACTTCCACCGCCATGGCCTGCACGCCGTCGTCAATGGCCGCGAGACGCCGCGTGATATCGTCGGGCGCCTTGCTCACCGCGCCGCGCCGATCGATGTATCGCGCGATGGCCCGTCCAATCGGGAAGGCGAGAATCATGCCGATGATACCGAGCACACCGATGAGCATGAAATCCGTGACCTGCGGTGGGATGACATTGTTGATATCGATGGATTGAACGGTTTCAACACCATTCGCATCGGTGGTGACACTCAGCCATCCGTTGTCGCCCAATCGAATACTGAAGTCACTGTTGCCCGAAGGGGTCGGTGCGGACGCGTTGGGCGTGAGCGGGTTGGTCGCCGCGTCCTGCGGCGGCGGGACTGGTGCTGCCAGCGGCGGTTGCGGGACTGGTGCTGCCGGCGGAGGTTGCGGGACTGGTGCTGCCGGCGATTCCTGCTGACGTGATAGCCGTAACATCATGAGTGGCCTCCGGTAAAAGTCAGGGCGGTATGTGGACCGCTACGCGAAGACGAGGACGCGTTCATTGCGCTGTTCTGCGTGGGAAGGCCATGAACCGGCAGGCGAAACCGTACCGTCGTTCCCTGCGCCACTATGCTGTCCGCTTCGACGCGACCGCCGTGTGCGGTCACCGTCTGCCGCGCGATGGCCAGTCCGAGGCCAGTGCCGCCGGGCTTGGTGGTGACATACGGATCGAACATCCGCGCCAAATGGTCGGCATCAATGCCCGGTCCGGAATCAGTCACTTCAACACAAACGGCGGGCGCGTTGTCCAGGCGATCGGTTTTGGCCCGTACGACAATGGCTCCACCGCTGGCGCACACATCGACGGCGTTGATGAGCACATTGGTCACTGCGCGCGCGAGTGCATCGTGAAAACCGCGCACCAGCGGCAGATCAGGCTCGATCTCCAGCGTGAGCGCAATGTGATCGGGTACAGTGCTCTGTGCCGCACGTGTGATGAGATCAGCCACATCAATGTCCGCCGCCGGACCATCGGGCAACCGGCCAAACTGCGCGAACGACCGGGCCATGGATTCCAGGCGCGCCGATTCTTCGGCCAGCACTTCAATGGTTTCGTGCAGTTCCGGTGGCGCACCGCGACGCAGGCGATCGACGGCAAACCGAATGGGCGTGAGCGGATTCTTGAGCTCATGCGCGAAGCGTCGCGCCGACTCACGGAACGCGTCGGCACGTTCGGCTTCGAGCGCCTGTTGGCGTCCCTGCTCCAGTTCTGCGGCCATGGTGCGCATGCCACTGCGCAGCACGGCAAACTCCGGTGCGCCGCGCTGCGCCGCGGCCGGTAACGATGCGCCGGCGCGAATCATGCCCGTCCAACCCACCAGTTCGTCGAGCGGTCGGCTGAGCTGGCGGGCCAGGTGACCGGCGACCCGCGACGCGCCGATGGCCACGGCGATGAGCAGCACGAATGCGCCGAACGCAATGATGCGCACTGCGTTGGGGACCACAAAGTTGACACGCCGGGCCATGGCCACCGATCGTCGCAGCTCGTCTTCGTGGACACGGAGCACCTCGCGTTGTGTATCGCTGAGCGGTGCGTCAGCGAGTGTGGAGACGACACGTTCACCGGTTGCCCCCACCCGGTTCCAGGCTTCCGATGCGCCCACCAGTGGCAATGTGCGACTGGTGGTGAGCACCCACGCGACCGTAACCAACAGCGATGGTACGAGGGCAAAGAGCAGCAACACAGCAAACAAACGGGTGCGAAACGGCGCCTTGGCGCCTGTGGGCGCTGAGACGTTGGCGTTGGGTTTGAGGCGTGTGCGAACGCTGCGGGAGTCCATACGAGTGGGTACGTCGAGCGGTTTCTGCGGCTCTTTGCCCGGATTGATCCGCGCTGTCGGCTTCCGCATCTCGTTCATGGCTGGTAATTTACATGATTGTTGTGTCCCATGACCGGAGCGGAATGCCAAGCCAGTGGACCCTGACTACCCTGTTCGAGTCGCGCCTCCGGGATCACCCGGATCGCCTCGTCGTCGTGGCAGGTGAACGGTCGTATTCGTTTCGGCAGGTGGATGCACAGGCCACGGCGCTGGCAGCGGCCTTCGCGGAGCTGGGCGTCGAGCGGGGTGACCGCGTGGCGGTCAATCTTCCCAACGGCGTGGAATGGCTGATCACACTGCTCGCGAGCGTCAAACTGGGCGCGTCGGTGGTGCCGATCAGTCCGCAGCTCAATATCCACGAGCTGCGGTATCAGTTGCGTCACGCAGAAGCCAGTGTCGTGGTCACCATCGAGACGTTTGGCGGCGTGGATTTTCTGCAGCGGTTTGAAGACGTTTTGGCCGATCTGCCCGGACTGCAGTACGTGGTCACCGTGGGTGATGAAGATCTCTGGTACGACGATCGCATTTTTCAGTTCGAAGATCTGGTCTCCAGTGGCACTGGTCGTGCCGTTCCCATGGTCGATATATCGCACGACGATGATCTGGCGGTCATTTACACGTCCGGCTCATCGGGGAAACCCAAAGGTGTGCGACTGAGTCATCGGGCCCTGCTTGAGAATGCGGTGGAGACGGGCGCTGTGCTCGAACTCTCGCCGGACGATCGGGTACTGACACCGGTACCGTTTTTTACGATATTCGGTTTTTCTGTGATGGTGGGCGCGTTGGCTGCGGGCGCGACGTTGGTGGTCACGCCGTCATTCGATGCACACGAAACGCTATCGGTGATTGAATCGCAACGCGTCAGTGTGTTATACGGTGTACCCACGATGTGGCAGTTGCTCATGCGTGATCCGTCGTTCTCGCCGCAGCGGGTGCGCTCATTGCGTACCGGCGTGATTGCCGGAACGGATGTCGCCGAGGAGCTGGTGCAGCGGGTCCGCGCGTGGTGTCGCGTACTGGTGGCGTACGGTCTCACGGAAACGGGACCAACGGTCACCATTACGCGCTTCTCCGACACGGATGAGCAGGCCGTAGGCAGTGTAGGACGCGCCTTGCCAGGCGTGGAAGTGATGGCGGTAGACGTTGTCACGGGAGTATTGCACGGTCCGGAAGCGGTTGGCGAAATCGCCGTGCGCGGACCATTTCTCATGCGCGGGTATTTGCGCATGCCGGGTGAGACCGCCAAGGTTCACACTCCGGAAGGTTTCTTTCTCACCGGTGATCTCGGCATCATCGACGAGGAAGGCTATGTTCGTATCGTTGGACGCCGTCGGGACACCATCGCGCGCGGGGGATTTCAAGTGTATCCCCGTGAGGTGGAAGACCGGCTTCGCGCGCATCCAGCGGTAGACGATGTCTGCGTCATCGGTATTCCCCACGATGTTTTGGGGGAGCAGGTGTGCGCGTGCATCGTGCCCGTTGAGGGCGCCGTCATTACTGGTCGCGATATCATGCTGTTCGCTCGCGACTCCATGGCGGAATACAAAGTTCCCGATCTCGTGCGCTTCTACGATGCATTTCCCATGACGGGAAGTGGCAAGGTAAGGCGGCGCGAGCTGGCGCGATCGATCGCGCTCGAACTCTCCGCATCGTACACCTGAGTCCATGTCACCTCGTCATCTTCGTCCGTCCACTCCACCGCGTCATCCTGTCGCGCCGCTGCATCGCGGCCCGCAGGCCACGCCGCTTTCCGCGTCCATGTCCTCCAATGTGGTGGGCATGGGCCAACCGCATCAGGCGCCCAACGCCGCGATGCTCATCGACTTCGACAACGTCACGATGGGTATTCGCTCCGACCTGCAGGAAGAACTGAAAAACCTGCTCTCGTCGGACATCATCAAGGGCAAGGTGGCGGTGCGCCGCGCCTACGCCGACTGGCGCCGCTATCCGCAGTACATCGTCCCGCTCACCGAAGCGTCCATCGATCTGATTTTCGCGCCGGCCTACGGGTCGGCCAAGAAGAACGCCACCGACATCCGGCTCGCCATCGATGCGCTCGAGCTGGTGTTCACGCGCCCCGAGATCGGCACGTTCGTACTGCTCAGCGGTGACTCCGATTTCTCGAGCATGGTCATCAAGCTCAAGGAGTACGGCAAGTACGTGATTGGTGTGGGCATTCGTGAATCGTCCAGCGATCTGCTGGTCATGAACTGCGACGAGTACTACTCGTACAATGCGCTCGCAGGCCTCGTGCGCTCGGGGGACGAAGAATCAACCCGCTGGGATCCGTACGAACTGGTGACCGAAGCCGTGCAGCGCATGAAGCGCAACGGCGATGTCATGCGTTCCGATCGTCTCAAGCAGGTAATGCAGGAAATCGACGCCTCGTTTGACGAGAAGAACCTCGGCATGCCCAAGTTCTCGCGCTTTGTGCAGGAAGCACAGTCGCGTGGTTTGCTGACGGTGACCAAGCTCGAAAACGGGCAGATGGAGATTGGTCCGATCACGGGCGCGTCGGCGACCAGCGAAGCCGTGCCCGCTGCTGCGGCCGCCGCCAAGACGGAAGGTGACGACGCCGACGAGCGCGGCACTGCAGAAGAGCGTGAAGAACGTCGCAGTCGTCGTGGTCGTCGTGGTCGTGGACGCGATCGTGATCGTACCGATCGTCCGCGCACATCGGCCACGGCCGATGCCGACGCGAGCGATGCTGAAAACGGTGACGACGAAGCAGACATCGCGGCCGAGACGTCCGCTCCGCCCGCCAGCAGTGCGGCTCCGGCCATGGCCGCTGATGCGCCGCTGGGAGCGGTGGCACGCGTTGGATCCGTTGCGCCGACTACTTCATCGGCGCGTGCATCGGCGCCGGGTGCGGCCGCGAAGCCGGCGCTGAGCGGTGATGTGCCGCTGGGCGCGGTAGCGCGTGTGGGATCGGTGCAGGCTCCGAGTGCGAGCGCCGCTGCGTCAGCACCGCCACTGGGTGCGGTGGCACGCGTTGGCGAGCAGGCTGAGCGTCCGGCGCGCGAAGATCGCAATGATCGCGGTCGTGGACGCGGCCGTGATCGTGGACCGCGCAGCGATGCGCCGCGCGCGGACGCGCCACGCACTGATGCACCCCGAAGTGAAGCGCCGCGCAGTGACGCGCCACGCACTGATGCACCGCGAAGTGAAGCGCCGCGCAGTGACGCGCCGCGCGCGGACGCGCCACGCACCGATGCACCGCGCACGGAACCGCCGCGCACGGAAGCAGCCCCCGCTGTTGCGAACGCTGAGGCGGATACCATTGGTGTGAGCGGCGAAAAGCTCACGCGTGCCGAAGCGTTTGATTTGGTGCAGCGAGCGGTTACGGCGTTGGTGTCGGGCAACAACACCACATCCGCGCTCAAGGTGCGGCAGAAGGCGTTTGAGCTGTTGGGTCGCGATTCAGAAACGTTGGCGTCCCGCATGTTTGAGCGCATTTTGCGCGACGCGCATGACGCGGATGTAATTGATTTGCGTCGCCGCGGCAACGACTACGAAGTGGGTCGCGTCGCCGAAGCGGCGTCGATCGCCGATCAGCTGGCCAAAAAGGAAGCGGAGCTGGCGCAGGTGCAGAAGGATGCCGCCAAAGCCAGCGGCGTTTCAGGACCAACCGGATTGGGCACGCGCGGTCGTGTGCCAGGTCGCGGCGGACGCATGGGTGGGCGTTCGGGTGGTGTACCGCCTGAGCTGTCGATGGTGGGTGTGGTGAGGTCGGCGAGTTCGCCAGCGGTTGCGGCGCCAGTTGCTGCGCCAGTTGCTGCGGCTGCGCCGATTGTGGCCGAGGCCAGCGCGCCGTTGGCTTCTACGCAAGCGTCGGAGCAGTCGTCAAAGCCTGCGCCCAAGCCTGCGCCCAAGCCTGCGCCCAAGTCTGCGCCCAAGTCGCCGCCCAAGACGGCCATGAAGACGGCAGCGAAGAAGGCAGCCAAGACGGCACCACGGACTGCAGCCAAGCCCGAAGCGAGCAAGGCGAGCGCGAAGGCTCCGGCCAAGTCGGCGGCCAAAGCCCCCGCCAAGGCCCCCGCCAAGGCCCCCGCCAAGGACCCGGCCAAAACCGCTCCGAAAACGGCGGCGAAGACGGCAACAAAGACTGCTGGCAAGTCTGCGTCCAAGTCGTCCGCTCCTGCCAGCAAATCGGCAAAGAAGACTGCCAAAAAAGCCGCGAACTGAGGCGAATCACGTGATGCGGTCGGTGCCTCGCCACGAGACGCCGACTGCACTCGGCGCTCCGCTGCCGCCGGCGTTCTACGATCGTGATCCTGCGATCGTGGCGCCGGCGCTGCTGGGCGCCGTGTTGCGTTCAGTGACGCCCGACGGAGTGACGAGCGGCGTGATCATCGAGACGGAGGCGTATCTCGGCCCGCACGATCCCGCGTGTCATGCGGTATCGAAACGTACGGCGCGCACGTGGCATCTGTTTGGCGCGCCTGGCATTGCCTACGTGTTCTTGATTTACGGCTTGCACTGGTGCGTGAATGCGGTCACTCGCGAGGACGGGTTTGGCAGCGCGGTGTTGATTCGCGCTGTTGAACCGCTCGAAGGTGTGGAGCTCATGCGTGTTCGTCGGCCCAAAGCGCGCCGCGATGCGGACTTGTGCAACGGGCCGGGGAAGCTGTGCGCGGCGATGGGGATCACGCGTGCGCACGATGGCACGTCGCTGTACGACGGTTTGCTACGCATTCACGAAGGCCAGCCCACGCGAGAGATTGTGATTGGCCCTCGCATTGGCATCTCAAGGGCCCGCGACTGGCCGCTGCGTTTTCGCGCTGTCAAAGGCGCGTTGTAAACGCAACGGCGGTCGCTGCTATTGTCCCAAATACATCGCGTTGAACAACAAGCGAAAGGTGCCGTACGACTGCGCGCGGTGCTGCGGACGGAAGCCGAACAACACGGCGTGCCCGTTGCCGGCCTTCACACGCACCATGGCCGCACGACCGGCAATACTGTTCGCACCGTCGAGGTAGCCACTCAGGAGAATGTCGTCGGCTTGGACAGGATAACGCGCGATGACTTCCACCGGTGCGTCAGCCGCCACATCGAACGTCACGCTGTTGGTGAAATACACGGCGGTGGTATCGTTCGCGCCCATCGCGAGTGGGTGCCGCGTGCTCACGAGCGCGCGCAGAATCGAGCCAGGCGCATACGGCGACGTGCGCGGTGCGGCCACGGCCGACTGATCACCACCCGGATTCGCTTCGCCCATGCGATTGCCGCCGGCAATGATGCGCAACGGTGCGCCGAGCTGCTCCACGGCAAACTCGCTGGCGTGATCGAGCAGCACGAGCGTGCCACCGGCTCGCGTAAAGGACGCGAGCTGGGCGAGTCCGTTGTCGCCCAGTCCGCCAGCGTAACGCGCGGGGACGTCACTTGCTGACAGGCCGTCGCGCATTTGATTGAGTGGCATGTCGGGCACCACGATCACGTCGTAGAGTGCCTCCAGATCACCGGCGCGCACCATGGAATCGGTGAGTGACGTAAAGGGCACGCCCGCTTGCTCGAGCACCCAGCGCGTCCACCCTTCGTCCATGTTGGCGGTCCACGGCTTGTAGAGCGCAATGCGCGGAGCGCGAACTGAGGTGCCCTCCGGCATGCGTGCAAGCGCCTGTACCTGATGCGCGCACAGTGGTTCACCATTGAGCGCACGCGCGGCTGGTACACGATCCATTACGATGGTGCCCGCAGGCAGCGCAACGCCGGTTAACGAAGTCGCGCTTTGAGTTGTGCGGCGTACGCGTACACCCGAGGCCAGCGCCCGAGCCAGCACAGAGTAGCTGCGCGTATCGCGCAAGTTGAGCGCCACCGGACCGCGCACGGTTGCGGCGGAACAGGTGGCCAGACGATCGTCCATGTCTGCAACCGGTGCCAAGCCCGCACCACGCAGCGGCGCATCCGTCACAGCCTCAGCGATCACGCCCAGTTGCATGGGAAGCGTCCATCCAGCCACGTCGTATGGTGGGTCAACCGGACCGCCGGGATACTGCTCCATGCGCGGGAAGCGCTGCACTTCGAGCAAATCTTTGGCGTGCGCGCGGAACGGCTGCGCCATGTCCACGACGTACGAACCGGCTGCGTATTGGCGTCCGTTGGCGGCAAACGATGCTGTGGCGCGGCTCACCTCAACGCCACCAATGCGCAGGACTTCAATAAGTCGCTGCACCGCACTGGGATCGCGCTGTCCCGCCGGTAGCACATACGCATACGGTGCTTCGCTCGCACCGAGCGCGATCTGCTTGCGCGTGAGTTGCACCTGGTTGCGCACAAAGCTGGCCCGCTGCGTGGATGCGAGCTCTAGCAGCGCTTCGGCCGCGATGAGCTGGTAGTCCATGATGTCGCGCAGGCGCCAGGTACCGCCGAGCCACGGATTGGGAAAGTTCACCTTGCGTTCGTAGGTGGGCAGTCCGCGCGGATGACCGGTGAGTTCGTCGAGCGTTTGCGTGATCGGTGTGGCAATGCGCACACTTGCGGCCTCTGAGAGCAGCCCCACCATGTTGTGACGCGTAGGTGTAGACCGTGCACCACCGTGCCACCACAAGTCGTACGTCACGCCATCGCCCACGCCCGTTTTGCCTCTGGATTCGAGCGCAAACTGCATCTGCATACCGATCAGGTTGATGCCCCGCACGATGAGCGGATCGACGTTGCCATTGATCGGATCCACATGTGGCGGCACGGTCAGGCGCATGCCGCGATTGCCCTGCTGGTGCACATCATAGAAAATCTGCGGAAACCAGCGGCGGTACAAAAAATCGGTGACCAGCCGCGTTTCTTTTTGCGTAACCATGAACCAGTCGCGATTGTTGTCGTGACCGGTGTACACGTGGTACAGCCACGGCAGCGGCCCGCCTTCAAACGGTGTCCCGACACCTTCGCGGTACCAGTCGGTGATCATCTGCTGACCATCGGGATTCATGGACGGAACCAGCATCACGACCACGTTCTCCAACTGGCGCTGCAGCGTGTCGACCGTGGCCAGACGGTAGGCCAACTCCATGGCCATTTGCGACGCGCCAATCTCGTTGGAATGCAGATTGCACGAGATAAACAGCACCACCGGTTGCGATGCGATCAGACGCGCTTCATCGGCCGCGCTCAATCCGCGCGGGTTTGCCAGCTGCACCTGTGCTGCGCGAATCTCATCGAGACGGGCGATGTTTGCGGGCGACGAAATAACCGCGACCACAAACGGTTTTCCGAGCGTCGTTTGGCCGATCGTATCGACTTTGACCACGCTCGGTGCCGCCGTGGCCAGTGCACCGAAGTAGCTGGTGATTTGGCGCCAATCGGCGAGCACGCGATCGGCGCCAATCTCCAGCCCCACGTGTGCGCTCGGCGTGGGGACGCCGGCTGCGGGGCGAATGGTCTGTGCGTTTGCGGTCACGGATCGTACGCTCAGGAGCGCAGCCGTGAGAAATAGTGCCTGTTTGGCCAGTGTCACACACGACGCGCTGCGCGACGCGACACGCGCAGCAGCGCGACGCCACGGCATCGGATCAGGGATCGTCCGTGCGCTCACGTAAGAATGCCCGCCGCACGTCCCGCGACCTTGAACGCACGCACCACTTCTTCAAGATCGTCGCGCGTGTGATCAGCGCTCACCTGACAGCGCACCCGCGCTTCACCCTTGGGCACCACCGGAAAACCAAAGCCCGTCACAAACACGCCCTGCTCAAGCAGCAGCTCACTCATGCGAATGGCCAGCGCCGTTTCACCAACAATGATGGGTACGATGGGTGTCTCCCCTTCGAGCGGCGTGAAGCCGGCTTCACGGATTGCACTGCGGAACCAGTTGGCGTTCTCGCGCAACTGCGTCACGCGCTGCGGTTCGGCGCGCAGCACACGCACCGCCGCCAGCGATGACGCCGCCACCGTGGGCGGCAGGGCATTTGAAAAGAGCTGCGGACGCGAACGCTGCGTGAGCAGATCCACCACCGACTCCGCGCTGGCCACAAATCCGCCGGCCGCCCCGCCGAGTGCTTTGCCGAGTGTTGAGGTGATGACGTCCACTTCGCCGATTACGCCAAAGTGTTCGGCGGTACCGCGACCGGTGGCACCGAGCACGCCGGTGGCGTGTGAATCGTCCATGATCACAATGGCGTCGTACTCGCGCGCGAGTTCGAGGATGTCGGGGAGCCTGGCGATGCTGCCTTCCATGGAAAACACGCCATCGGTCCAGATGAAACGACGGCGCGCATCGCGAGACGCTGCGAGCTTGGCGCGCAGGTCGTCCATGTCGCTGTGCTTGTAGACACCGCTGCGACACTTGGTCATGGACTTGGCCAGTCGCACCGAATCGATAATGGAGGCGTGGTTGAGTTCGTCTGACAGCACCATGTCATCGGGGCCGGCGTGCGTGGGCGTGAACGCTTCATTGGCGTTCCACGCGCTCACGTACGACAGTGATGCGGGGGTGCCGGCGAGCTGCGCGATCTCTTCTTCGAGCTCGCGATGCAGCGCAAACGTGCCGCAGATAAAGCGCACACTGGCCGTGCCGGCACCGTAGCGGTGCAGCGCGTCCACGCCGGCTTGCACGACGGTGGGATGATTGGCGAGCCCCAGATAGTTGTTGCTGGAGAGCACGATCACCTCGCCGCGTCCCTCCATTTGCACGCGCGCGCCTTGCGGTGATTCCAGATGATTGAGGCGCTTGTACACGCGGTCAGCCTTGAGCTGGGCGATCTCGGCGTTGCTGTCGGCGACGAAGCGGGCGTTGAGCATGGGACAGATGGGTAGAGAGAAAGTTCAGGGCGGAACGGGCGCGTCAGGCGATTTCGAAAATCACCTTGCCGGCTTCGCCCGATTTGATCAGATGCATTGCTTCATCAACGCCTTCGAGCGGCAAGCGGTGCGTGATGACGGGTGTGGGATTGAACGTACCGGCGCGCAGGAAACGCGTCATCTGGTGCCATGTATCGTACATGCGTCGTCCCACCACGCCGTAGATGGTGAGCCCCTTGAAGATGACCTCGTTGGCGAAATCGATCTCGATGGAGCGATTGGGAATGCCGAGCATGTTGACGCGTCCGGCCGGTCGCGCGAGCGCAAACGCCTGATGAATGGCACTTGGTACCCCCGACATCTCGAGCACGACATCGGCACCGTATCCGTCACTGGCGGCGTGTACGCGGGCGGCCGCTTCGTCGGGATGTACGGCGTCGTGTGCGCCCATGGTGCGCGCCAGTTCCAGGCGGCGCGGGTTGATGTCGGTGGCGATGATGCGTGCTGCGCCGGCGGCTCGACAAATGCCAACGGCGAAGGCGCCGATCGGGCCGCAGCCGGTAATCAGCACGACCGCGCCGGGAATGTCGGCGGTGAGTGCGGTGTGAAATGCGTTGCCCATCGGGTCGTGAATACCGCCAATATCGTACGAGGTGGCGTCGTCGAGATGCCACACGTTGGTGGCGGGCATCGCGATGTATTCAGCGAAACAACCGTCGCGATCAACGCCGATGATGCGCGTGGACGGGTCCACATGGGCGTTGCCGGTGCGCGAAAAGATCGAGCGGTCGTCGACGATGTGTCCTTCGGCGGTGACACGATCGCCCACGGCCACGGACTCCACGAGCTGTCCGACTTCAACCACGTCACCGGCAAACTCGTGACCCACGACAAACGGCGGGCGACAGCGTCCCTGCGCCCACGCATCCCATTCGTAGATGTGCACGTCGGTGCCGCAGACGCCGGCGCGGCGTACGCGAATGAGCACTTCGTCGTCGCGAATGGTCGGGACGGGGACATCGGTGAGAACAAAACCGGGAGCGGCGGACGGTTTGACGAGCGCTTTCACAATGACGGTACGCAGGGTTCCTGGGGAGTGTCGCGTCGGACATGGGCGGTGCACGCACGGTGCGATGTGCGGTGCGAGCAGCAGTGGGACGCGTTGTCACGAACGTCGCGGGATGTCGCGCGTCGCGTGTCATTCAAAGCTCGCACGGCGTCCGGATGGGTGGAAGGGTTGGCGAAATACGTGGGCGGTTACTCACTATTTCGCGCGCGTTCTTTATACGCACTATTGCGCGTTGCAAATGTCCACACGTATATTCGCGTCAATTCAACAACTTGCGCGTACTGTCCACATTTTGCGCAAGCATTCACTGAACCCCGGTACTGCGTGGCCATCAACCGACGCGATTTTCTACAGGGCACGAGTGCTGCAGCCGCAGCGCTTGGACTGACTGTTGGCGCCCCGTCTCTGTTATCAGCGGCAGGGATCGCGTCCCCACGTTTGGTTCGTCCGCAGTCGCCGGGCGACGCGGTTTCGAAAGATCTGATCATGCTGGCGCTCGACGCCGCCACGTCGGCCGGCGCATCGTACGCCGACGCGCGCATCAGCCAGAACAACGTGCGCAACGTGAGCACGCGGGAACAGCGCGTGCTCACTCTCGTGGACAACGAGACGTTCGGCATCGGCGTGCGCGTGTTGGTAAACGGCGCGTGGGGTTTTGCCGCGACGCATGAGCTTACGCGCGACGAAGTCACACGTGTGGCGCGTCAGGCGGTAGCGCAGGCGCGCGCCAACCGGTCGGCACTGCGCCGTCCGGTTACGCTCGCGCCAGTTACGCCCACGCCCGACGGTACCTGGCGTTCGCCGGCACGCATCGATCCGTTCAATGTTGCCATCGAAGATCAGGTCGGTTTGCTGCTCGAAGCCAACGAGGCCGCACTCAAGGTGCTCAAGCCGGGCGGGCAGGGCATGGGCTTCGTGAACTCGTCCATGTTCTTCCTGCGCGAAGAGAAGACGCTTGGCACCACCGATGGCACGTTCACCGTGCAAACGATCTACCGCGCGCAACCGAGCATGACCTGCCAGGCCGTGAATGTGGCCGCCGGCGATTTTCAGTCGCGTCAGTCCACAGACATTCAACCGATGGGGCGCGGCTACGAGCATGTGCTCGACGCCAACCTGGTGGTGAACGCCGAGAAGTGGGCCACGCAGGCCGTGGAAAAGTTGAGCGCCCGGTCGGTTGATGTAGGTCGCTACGATCTCGTGCTGCACCCCACGCATCTGTGGCTCACGATTCACGAGTCGATTGCACATCCCACCGAACTCGATCGCGCACTCGGCTTTGAAGCCAACTACGCCGGTACCAGTTTTGTGGCGCCGCCGGAAGATGTGCTCGGCCGACTCCGCTTCGGTCCCGAGTTCATGAACGTGCAGGCCGACCGTTCGCAGGACGGATCGCTGGGTGCGGTGGGCTGGGATGACGAAGGGGTGAAGCCCGATGAGTATCTGATCATCAAGAACGGCGTGATGAACGACTACCAGACCACGCGCGAGCAGGCGCCGTATCTGGAAGAGTGGTATCGCTCGCAGGGACACGAAGTGCGCTCGCACGGCAACTCGTACGCGCAGAGCTGGGCCGACGTGCAGTTTCAGCGCATGCCCAACGTGTCGCTGCTGCCAGGCGAACAGGATCTGTCATGGGACGATCTCATTGCGGCCACGGATCGCGGGATCGCGATCGTGGGCGACGGGTCGTTCTCCATTGATCAGCAGCGCTACAACGCACAGTTTGGCGGTCAGCTGTTCTACGAGATTCGTGGCGGCAAGATTGTTGGCATGCTCAAAGACGTCGCGTACCAGATTCGCACGCCGGAGTTCTGGGGCAATCTCGACATGATGGGCGGACGCAGCAGTTACGAACTGGGCGGCGCGTTTGGCGACGGCAAGGGTCAGCCGGCGCAGTCAAACAGTGTGAGCCACGGTTGTCCGCCCACGCGTCATCGTGGGGTGAACGTGATCAACACCGGACGGCAGGGATGAACGGCCCGCGTTCGTTGTACGAGCGCGTGGCCGCGCCGCATCTCACGCGTGAGCAGGCGCGTGCGCTGACGCAGCGCGTGCTGTCGTTCTCGTCATCCGATCAGATGCGGGTGTCGGTGAGTTCCGAATCGGTAGCCAACACGCGTTTTGCGGTGAATCAGATTTCCACAGCTGGCGACAACACCAATGTGTCGGTCACGGTGCGCGCGATCTTTGGCCAGAAGGCGGGTAGCGCCACCACCAATCGTGTTGACGACGACTCGCTGCGCGCGCTGGTGTCGCGCGCGGAAGCGCTGGCCCGTCTCGCGCCCGAAGATCCGGAGATGCTGCCGGAACTGGGTCCGCAGGAATATCTCGACATCAGCAGTTACGCGCCGAGCACCGCACAGCTGGATCCGGCGGGACGAGCGCTCGCTGTACAGAGCATTACCAATCCGGCGGCCGATGCGGGACTGATTGCCACCGGCTATCTCGAAACAAACGCCGGCTCGTTTGCCGTTGCGACGTCGCGCGGACTGTTTGCGTGGAGTGAGTCTACCTCTACTGCGCTCACGACCACGGTTCGTACGCCAGATGGCACCGGCTCCGGTTGGGCTGGTGCCACGTCCAACGACTGGACGCGCATCGATCCGGCGGCGCTGGGCGCACGTGCAATTGATAAGGCGCGTCGGTCGGCCAAGCCCGTGGCGATTGAACCGGGACGGTACACGGTGGTGCTGGAGCCCACGGCAGTGGGCAACATGGTGCAGCTGATCGTTGGTGCTGCACAGGCACGCTCCGCTGATGAGGGTCGCTCGTTCTTTTCGAAACCAGGCGGTGGCACCAAGATCGGTCTGAAGGTGGTGGACGAGCGCGTGACCTTGCTGTCCGATCCACGCGACCCCCAGGCATTGGGCGGTGCGTTTGGTGGTGACGGTTTGCCAACGCGCGCGATTACCTGGATAGAAAACGGGATCGTGAAAAATCTGGCGTACGATCGGTTCTGGGCGCAGAAGCAGGGCGTGGAACCGTCTGCGTTTCCGGGTTCGCTGCGCATGATGGGCGGTGACTCGAGTGTCGAAGAAATGATCGCGTTGACTGAGCGCGGATTACTGGTCACTCGTTTGTGGTATATCCGTCCGGTTGATCCGCGCACGATTTTGTACACGGGGCTCACGCGTGACGGCACGTTTCTGATTGAAAACGGAAAGGTGACTCGCGCGGTAAAAAATCTGCGCTGGAACGAGTCACCGATTTTCATGCTCAACAACATCGAAGCGATGGGAACACCGGTGCGTGTGAGCGCCAGTGAAAGCGGCGGTCCGGGAACGGCCGTTGTGGTCCCACCGCTGAAGGTTCGTGATTTCACGTTCACCAGTTTAAGCGACGCGGTCTGATTTTCGTGACGTCATGTGTTGTGATGACGTCCATCCGACAAGTGTTCGCAAGCTGTTCATGCAACTCGTTCGCGACGCGCATGCTCAGCGTATCACCCGCCGGGAGTTCGCTCCGAGTACGGATGGTGATACGTCGCTCGAGTCACCACCGGGGTTGACTCGGCACACCACCCTCCTCGTGAGGAGTATTTCAGATGTCACCAGCCAAGAAGGGCGCGCGCAAGAAGACGGCCAAGAAGGCCACGCGCAAGACGGCCAAGAAGGCCACACGCAAGACCGCGAAGAAGGCTACGCGGAAGACGGCCAAGAAGGCCACTCGCAAGACCGCGAAGAAGGCCACGCGGAAGACGGCCAAGAAGGCTACTCGCAAGGTAGCCAAGAAGGGTGCACGCAAGGTTGCCAAGAAAGGCGCGCGTAAAGCCGCCAAGAAAGGCGCCCGTAAAACCGCCAAGAAGGCCACCCGCAAGGTAGCCAAGAAGGGCGCTCGCAAGACCGCCAAGAAGGCGACTCGCAAGAACGCGGTGAAGAAGGCGGCAAAGAAGTCCACCCGCGGCAAAACCACGCGCAAGCGCGCGGCGGCTGAAGCTCCTGACGCGCCGGCTGCGGCGTAAGGTCTGAAACCGTCGCGGATCTTTCAAGGTCCGTCGAACGCAAAGACGCCGGCATGTCTGCCGGCGTCTTTCGCGTTTGTGCCACCGTCACCGTCAACGCCGTAAAACGCGCTGTTCTACCTCAACCGTTCACCGTGTACCGTCACCGTCAACGCCGTCCAACGCGTTGTTCTACCTCAACCGTTCACCGTCCACCGTCACCGTCAACGCCGTAAAACGCGCTGTTCTACCTCAACCGTTCACCGTCCACCGTAACCGTCAACGCCGTAAAACGCGCTGTTCTACCTCAACCGTTCACCGTGTACCGTAAACAAAACCGCGCCCAGCCTCCTCGGCCAAGCGCGGTCCTCTCCCCCATCCTACGCCGTTCCCACCATCGCCCGTCGCTCCCCCTCTCTCACCTCATCCTCATCCTCGTCCGGCCCCGGCCCCCAGACAAAAGCCAAAAACCGTGTCGCCGTCTCCGGCTGGCCGCCGTCCGCTATCACAATCCCCATCGGCTCACGATCCACCGCCGCCGCGTTCTTACGAGTCAGTCGCATTACTCCCCCCTCCACCTGATTCCTGTCGTCGTGGGCCCACCATTGTGGCGCGCCGCTTCACCGACCTACAGTGCAGGAGCAATGCCCAGTTTGCCAAATTTTGCAAGTCGTTATCCTGCAACACTTAAGCAACCAGACCACCGGCCCAGTCACGGCCACCGTGTCACCTCGACACGGAAAAAACAGGACACCGCGTGTCAATAAGACACGCAACTAAAGCAGTTCCCTCCGGCACCCCCACGCGCCCGTGCAACCTCAAGCCACCGCTTCCTTTCGCGCCAGGAACGTCCGACTACCATTATCGCGCGTCCGCTCCAGCGACACCTGCCATCCGCGATACCGCGTCTCCAGCTCTTCGATCGGAAACACCACCACATCCGTGCTCGCCGCGCCTGTAATGGTCGGGCTTCCGGCATCTGTGGCTGTCTCCACCAAGTGCACCCCGCCTTGGGCCGTCGCGCTTTGCAGCGCGCTGATGACGCGATCACGATCTACCGGCGACAAGCTTGCCAGCGCCGCCGCACTGCACACCACGGCGTGCAACTCCACGTCCGGACTCCAGCCCGCGAGATCCTGACAGTAGCCACGCACCCGATCAATCAGCCCCGCCTGTTCAGCCGCCGCCATGATCCGGTGCATTGCGTCGGCTCCCGGATCAACCGCCGTGACCGCACATCCGTTGGCCGCCAGGTACAGTGCCTGACCTTCGCGCGCCGCACCTGCTACCAGCACGTGACGATCCGGCGAATGCTGCAGCTCTCTCACCAACACCGCATTCGGATCAATGCCCCAATGCTCCGGGCTCCGGTAGCGCTCCAAATCCTTGAGACGACGGCGACGCCACGTCGAATAACCAGGCAACCGAAGTCGACGCGAAATGATTCTGTCTACTTCCTGCCAGATCAGCATTTCGGTGAGCGCTACCTGCGCCTGTTCCGCGAGCGCAGCTACCGCTTCATCCCCGATTTTGAGGATGGCATGACGCGGGATCGAGTCCTTGTAGTCTTCGATCTCGCGTTCAACGTAGAGCTCGTACTCGTGCTTGAGCGACCGCGGATTTTGGAAGGCCATTCCCCGATGTGGATGAGTGTGGATAAATAGTAGGCAGCAATCAAAAATACGCAATAGCAATCATTCGATTGCACGTACGTTCGTCACATAATCCGGTTATTTGTCTTGCCTGAGCTTCCCGAAGTCGAGCGCGCCACGCGATTGTTGCGCGATGCCATTGAAGGACAGCGCATCGCGCTCGTGTGCACACTGCATCCTTCCGCTGCCCGTGCGTTGCCCACGCCTACGGCCCAATCGCTCGTCGGTCATCGGGTGGAACGCGTGGAGCGACGCGCGAAGTATCAGCTGTTGCACCTCGATGATGGTCGCACGATCGAGGTGCACTTCAAGATGACTGGTGACTGGGCCGTTGGACCGGTCGCGCTCGCCCCGCCGGCGCTCGAACGCGTGCGTATTGAAACATCGCACGGAATCCGTATTTCGTTGGTGGACGGACGAGCGTTTGCCGTGGTGCGTGTGCACGAACCGGGCGCGACCTTTCTGCCTGAGCTTGGGCTGGAGCCACTCGACATCAACTTCACGGGCGATGTTTTACGCGCCGCGCTGGCTAACAAGCGTGGACCCATCAAGCCGGCCCTGCTCGACCAGCGCGTTGTCGCCGGACTCGGCAACATCTACGCCGCCGAGGCGCTCTGGGAGGCAGCGATTCATCCGCTCGCGCGCGCCAATCGGCTGTCTGCCGTGCGCACCGCGCGACTGGCCGCATCGGCACGACTGGTGCTCGAACGCGCACCAGCGGCGCGCTACTACGGACGGCGCACCACCGATGATGGCCATGCGTACGCCATTGGCGACGGTGGAGATGAGGGGTGGAATGTGTACGACCGCGAAGGAGAGCCCTGCCATCGCTGTGGAGCGCCCGTACGGCGCATTCCACAGGCGGGTCGCAGCACCTACTACTGCGGTCGCTGCCAGCGCGTGTAGCGCTGACTACCCGACATCCTCGAGCAGCACGCCCTTGAGATAACCCGTCTCCGGAATCGTGATGATTTCCGGATGATCAACACCCTGACCGGTGATCGCGCGCACCGCAAATCGCTTGCCGCTGTCGGCCGCTGCGGTTTGCAACATCTGTAAAAACGCGGCGCGGTCCACGTGGTGCGAACAGCTGGCGCTGAACAGCAAACCGTTGGGCGCAAGCAATCGCATGGCTTGCATGTTCACGTCGTGATAACCGCGCATGGCCGCTCCCACGCTCGCGCGTGACTTGGCGAACGCCGGTGGATCCACCACGATCGTGTCAAACTGTCGGCCTGCCCGGTACCATTCGCGCATGGTCTCGAATGCATCGCCCACGTGGATGGAGATGTTGTGGTAGTCATTGAGCGCGGCGTTCTCCAACGCCCGCTCCAGCGCCGGCGCCGAAATATCCAGCGCGGTGACGTGTGTCGCGTGTCGCGCGAGATGCAGCGCGAACGATCCATGGTACGCAAAGCAGTCGAGCGCCTGTCCGCGCGCCAAGGCGCCCACAAGCACCCGGTTGTCACGCTGATCGAGAAACGCACCGGTCTTTTGTCCGTCCCACGGTGCGGCCAGAAAACGCACGCCATGTTCGTGTACCGTGATGCTGCGCGGCACATCACCGTGCAACAATGTGGTCTCACGCGTCAGTCCTTCGCGCGTTCGTACGGCCGGGTCGTTGCGCGCGAGTATCCCTTCGCAACCGGTGAGCGACACCAGTGCCTGCACCACGTCGGCCCGACAGGCTTCCAGTCCGGCCGACAGCAGCTGCACCACCAGCCACCGGTCGTACTGGTCCACCACCAACGAGGGCAATCCGTCGGCCTCACCGTGCACCAGACGCATGGCGTTGCTGTGTGACCGCAACTCTGCCCGCCGCGCCACCGCGGCACCAATGCGCATCTGCCACCACGCGCCATCAATCGCCACGTCGGGTGACGACTCAATCACTCGCAGCGAGATTTCCGACGTGGGACTCCACAGCGCCTGCCCAAGCGGCCGTCCGTTGCTGGCCTGTACATGCACCACACCCGCCGGAGTCTCCGGACTCTTCTCAATATCAGAGCGAAAGATCCAGGGATGGCCGCGCGTAAGCCGCCCTTCACCACGACGGTTGATGACTGCAGTGGGCGAGTGTGAATGCGATGTCATGCGTGGGCGTCCAATGCTGTTGGGGGAGCGCTGGTCAGTGATGTTGGTGAACCGATCCCAAGCTCACACCACGTGGCTTGCGTAGACAGTGTCTGATCATAAATAGCACGATTGCGTGGCACGGCATCTCGTGCGCGCTCGTCATGCCACAGGTGCCACGACGGCGCACTGAATTTGAGCGCGCGACGTGATACGCCCGCGAACTGCAATCGCGCGACCAGCTCGCTGTCTTCCAGACCCCAGCCAATCATGGCCTCATTGTAGCCGTTCACGCGCACCACATCGTCACGCCAGTACGCTACGTGACACCCTCGCACGCGCACCAGCGGATCGCGTGTGGTGCGTGCGGCCAGCGGTGCAGCCCATGGCACATACCAACCGTTCACCCGGTGCCTGACACCGCGCGCCAACGGGCTTACCCGGGCCTTCCCACTCGTGAGCATCTCACCGGTCAACGCGGGTGGCAGCAACGCTCGGCTACCCTGCACAAATGTACCGCGCCTGGCAAAACGTACGTGGTGTCGCACCGCCGCGTGATGCAGCAAAATATCGCCGTCAATCTGAACGATGTAGTCGCACCGCGTGGCCGCAATCGCGCGATTTCGAATCGCTCCCGCGCGAAAGCCCATGTCTTCGTGCCATATATGCCGCAGCGGAACAGGGAAGTGCCGGGCGTGCTGCGCTACCACACGAGCGGTGGCGGTACCAGATCCGTCATCGGCCACCAGCACTTCACTGGGCAGCTCATCTTGCGCGCGTAGTGCCGTGAGCACCAGCGACAACGCGTCGGGCCAGTTGTAGGTCGCCACGAGCACGGCGCACGATGGACGCGCGCGTTCGCTCACCCTGCTTGATCGCGCGCCGCGCGACCGGCGTACACGGCCGCTCGCAACGCGCGTGCCGCGGCCTCTGGATCCGTTTGCGACAACACCGCACGAATCACTGAGACGCCATCAAATCCGGCGGCAACGAGCGCCGCGCTGTTGTGCACGTCAACGCCACCAATCGCGACTGACGGACGCGCGGCCCGACGGGCCAGACTGGCGGCGCCATCGACACCGAGCGCCGCGCCGGCATCCTGCTTGCTGGGTGTGGCCCAAACTGGCCCCACACCCACATAGTCGGCGCTGTCAAGCTCGGCGAGTTCTCCGGCGTCGCCAAGCGAAGCGCCCAACCAGAACTCGGTTGGCACCATGGCGCGCGCTACGGCGACGGGAAGATCGGCCATGCCGAGATGTGCGCCGGCGGCGCGACCGGCCAATGCGATATCAACGCGGTCGTTCACGAGCACGGGGATGGTGAGCGCGCCCACCAGCGAACGCGTGACGCGCAGCAGTTCACGAGACGTGGCGTCTTTCAGTCGTACCTGAACCATGGTCACACCACCACGTTCGGCGGCGATACATCGCTCCACGAGGCCGTCAATGCCGTCGCGCAAGTTGTCCGTGATGGCCACCACCGCCAGCGCCGCGCGCACACGTGCTACGCGAACGTCTGCTATACGATCATCTGGCATGTTCGCCTGAGGCTAACGGAACGGCTGCGCATCTGGTGCTGTCTGATCGCGCTCGCTGTTGCGCGCACGGTTGGGGGCACTGTTTCGGCGCCGAGCTTCGCGCCGCACCATGCGGATCGCCTGCTGGTGTTCGGCAAACGTGTTGCGAAACTCGTGATGCCCGTCGGGGTGCGCCACGAAGTACAGATA
The DNA here is from genome assembly GCA_038203945.1 of Gemmatimonadales bacterium. Taxonomy (GTDB): domain Bacteria; phylum Gemmatimonadota; class Gemmatimonadetes; order Gemmatimonadales; family Gemmatimonadaceae; genus JAABRT01. The sequence goes on along the minus strand of JBBRDJ010000019.1, from coordinate 3,028 downwards.
CGGCACGGTGTCGGGGAAGAGCGACGCCTCAAGGCTCGCGGCTCCTGGAGAGGCAATCGGACCCGGCGGCAGTCCTGGATAGCGATACGTGTTGTAGGGCGAATCCACTTCGAGATGCACAAACAACACGCGGTCCACATGCGCGGGCAACGCATACTGCACCGTGGGATCGGCTTGCAGCAACATGCCGCGCTTCACCCGATTCCAGTACACGGCCGCGATAATCGGTCGTTCTTGCGCAACACGCGCTTCCTTTTCCACCAGCGACGCCATGGTCACGACTTCGTGTCGGGACAAGCCGAGTGCCTGAGCCCGCGCATCCCACGCCGGCTGCCACACTGCATCAAAGCGAGCGAGCATGCTGCCCACTGCCTGACGTGCGGTTGTGCCGGCCGCAAATGAGTACGTGTCGGGAAAGAGATAGCCCTCGAGCGTTTCGGCCATTACACCACGTTGTGCACGCCACGTGGAATCGCGCACGGCCACGTGGACTGAGTCTTCCGGTACCTCGAGCACCTTGGCCAGCCTGGGCGCGATGTTTCGCAAGTCAAAGCCTTCCGGAATGGTTACCGTGGCCAGTAAACCGGTTCCGTCGGTCAGCGCCTGCAACACTTCCTTGAACGGTTGTCCGGTGTGCAACGCGTACGTGCCTGCTTTGATCGATCGATCGCGTCCGCCAATCGCGGCGTACCAGCGAAACATTCGACTGGATCTGATCACGCCGGTGCTTTGCAGCGAATCCGCGGCGGCACGAAGTGATGCACCGGCAGGCACCACCACGCGCACCGATTCACCACTGGTGGTTCCGCCACACGCCGAGACAGCTGAGACGAGGCCGACTGCCAGCAAGACGGCGCCGAGTCGTGCGATCTGCTGTAGGCGCGCACTCATGCGTCTGTCGTACTCTCGTCGAGACTGGCCGGTTCGCTGACGTCGCTAACGTCGCTAACGTCGCTAACGTCGCTAACGTCGCTAACGTCGCTAACGTCGCTAACGTCGCTAACGTCGCTAACGTCGCTGACACCGCTCACCAGCTCGCCCAGCTCTACACCGCCGCGTTCGGCCTGAAGCACCTGCTCGAGCAGAATCGCGGCGGCGAGGGCATCCACATCACCTTTGCGCCCTCGTGTGCTGCCACCTTGTTCACGCACGCTGCGCAGCGCGGCGGCGGTAGTGAATCGTTCGTCCACCAGTCGGATCGGGCGCGTGGTTCGTGCGGCCATGCGCGCGGCCACATCACGCACTTCGCGCGAGCGATCGGTCTCGGCGCCTTCACCGTCAATCGGCAAACCGAACACGATGGCATCGACATTGTGCGCGTCGGCCTGACGCAACAGCTCGGCGATTGGCGGACGTTTTCCCGCGCGACGGGTGACCACGCCGGCCGGCGCGGCCAGCAGTCCGAGTTCATCGCTGACGGCCAGACCGATCCGGCGATCTCCCCAGTCGATGGCAAGTGTGCGACGTGGCATGGGAGGAATTTACACTGTGCGATCAAGGCTCATGCATGCGTTCGAAGAACTCCTGATTCGTCTCCGTTTGCTCCATGCGCTTGAGCAGAAACAGTATCGCCTCATCACTCGGCATTTCGCTCACGAAGGAGCGAAGCAAATAGATGCGCTGCTGCTCGTACGGCGTGAGCAACAGCTCTTCGCGCCGCGTGCCCGACTTGTTCACGTCGATGGCGGGGAAAATGCGCTTGTCGGCAATCTTGCGATCGAGCACAAGCTCCATGTTGCCGGTGCCCTTGAACTCTTCAAAGATCACGTCGTCCATGCGCGAACCGGTTTCAATGAGCGCCGTGGCCAGAATGGTGAGCGATCCACCTTCGGCCACGTTGCGCGCCGACCCGAAGAAACGCTTGGGTTTCTGCAACGCCTGCGCTTCCACACCGCCCGACATGATCTTGCCACCGGATGGCGCAATGGCGTTGTGTGCCCGTCCCAGTCGGGTAATGGAATCGAGCAGAATCACAACGTCCTGACCACTCTCAACCAAACGCTTGGCTTTCTCGATGACCATGTCGGCCACCTGTACGTGGCGATCGGGTTGTTCATCAAAGGTGCTGCTGATGACTTCCGCCGACGGTACACTGGCCTGCATGTCCGTGACTTCTTCCGGTCGTTCATCGATCAGCAGAATGATGAGCGTGATTTCCGGATGGTTTTTCGCAATCGCGTTGGCGAACTGCTGCAGCAGAATGGTCTTGCCGGCTTTGGGCGGCGCAACAATGAGGCCGCGCTGTCCTTTGCCAAGCGGAGCGATGATGTCACAAAGTCGACAGGCCACGTCTCCGCCTTCGTGCTCAAGGCGAATGCGTTCGTCGGGATAGCGGGGGGACAGGTTGTCGAAGGCAGTCCGCTGCTTCGCCTTCTCAGGATCAAGACCGTTAATACGCTCCACCTTCAGCAACGCGAGATAGCGTTCGCCCTCTTTCGGCGGACGGACTTCGCCCATGACCGTGTCGCCAGTTCGTAAGTCGAACCGTTTGACCTGCGACGGAGAGACGTAGATGTCGTCGGGACCGTAGAGATAGTTGAAATCCTGCGCACGCAGAAATCCGTATCCCTCAGGGAGCGTTTCCAACACGCCTTCCCCGTACAACGTGGTTTCCGCATCGAGCAATGCCTGCTCAATACGGAAGATGAGGTCTTGCTTGCGAAGACCCGAGGTGCTGGTAACGTGAAGCGACGACGCGAGAGCTTGCAGCTCCTGAATCGACTTGCGCTTCAATTCGGCGACGTGCACTGGGCGCGGCGGGAAGAAGGGTGGGCAGGCGAACGTACCTGCCGCCTCCGATCCAGTCAATGCTGGAACAGCCCGAAACAACAAGTGCGACAAATGATGAGTGCGCGCGGCAGGATTCGAACCTGCGACCTTCGCCTCCGGAGGGCGACACTCTATCCAACTGAGCTACGCGCGCAGACTCGAAAGACTAACGGACTTCACCATGTCGGAGCAAGCGCCAGCACTCCGCGAGTATTCGCGGCACCGGCCATGGCTCGGCCAAACCCGGCCCGAAACTCGC
>JBBRDJ010000018.1:0-45109 GCA_038203945.1 Gemmatimonadales bacterium | reverse complement strand
ATGGCCAGTCGATCAGGCGCCTCTTCCGGTATGGCGTGTGACATGCCCGCCAGACGATGCACGGTCACCTCTCCCACAGCGGCGGCCGTTATTGCCGATCGCATGCGTTCACCGCTTCGCGGCAGAAACGGATCATTGGCTCCTAGCATAAGACCCGTTGGCATACTCAGCGTTTCGGGACCAAGTGAGAGCACGTCGTCGCTGTTGGCCACGACCTGCAGCTGGTGCATGGCCACCGCATTTCCGTTCGCCGTTCGAAAGGGCTTGAGATACACATCCAGCACCTGACCGGCGAGCAGCGCATTGGTGTAGCCGCGCGCCATCGCGGTGTGCAAAGCCGACGCGAGCCAGTCGGGCGGCAGCGCCTTCCACAGCCGTGCGCCACGCGCCAAGCGACGCAGCGCGGCTGGGGTATGTGCCGCGTGCCCGTCCAAGGCAATATGGCACGGATTGCACAGCTGCAGTCGCGTGACGCTGTTCGGCGAGCGCAACGCGATGGCAGTTGCCACGGCGGCGCCAAACCCGTGTCCCACAAAACAAGCCGGCTCGACCCCGAGCAGGTGCAGCAACGCCAGTGTTCGATTGGCGTGGCCCAATACGGAGTAGTCGGCGCCCAAGGGTGTGTCGGAGCGCCCGTGGCCGAGCAGATCGATCACGAGCACACGGTGCCCCTTGGGCAGTCGGGCGATGAGATCGCGCCACACGTGCGACGACGTAAACGCACCGTGCAGTAGCACAATCGGCTCACCCGCCCCGCGTGAGCCGGCGGCAAAGCAATAAAGGCGCGTGTCGTTGAGGTCGACAAACTCGCCTCGCATCAGGCGACGCTACGGGATGAGATGGGCATGCTGCTGTGCAATCTCTCGTGCGCGGGCGCCTCAGGACAGGGGAAAAGCAAACGGGGGCGATCCGTGAGAATCGCCCCCCCGCAGTGGATCCGGTGCTCGTGCCAGCGTGATTACTGCTCGCGTGCCTGCGCGATTAGTGCTCGCGTGCCTGCGCGATTACTGCTCGCGTGCCTGCGCGATTACTGCTCGCGAGGCGGACGCTGACGCGCGCCCGGGGCGGGCATCGCTTCGATATTCTTGTCGAACTGCGTCTGCTGTTCCGGCCTGAGCACATCACGAATCGCCTTGCGCTCGTCGGCCTGCATGGTCTGAGCCTGCGTGCGAACGTCCTCCATGTCACCACCACCGCTGCGCGCCGCCCGCATCATTTCCCGCTGCCTGGTCATGGTGGCTGCGGTAATGGAGTCGATTTGCTTGGTCTGCGCTTCGTCGAGTGTGATGTCTTTAAACATCTGATCGCGGGCGCGCTGCTGCATCTGCTGCATTCGCTCACCACCGCCGCGCTGACCACCACCACCCCGGCCGCCACCCTGCGCCTCGACCTGAAAACTGATCGTCACCAGCAATGCGGTGACTGCGACAAGCTTGTTGACGGAAATCATTGGAGTCGATCCTCGAAGGAATGAAGAACTGGCTCGAGCGGACCCGCTCGCGGGTTCACCGTGTCGGAACCGGTAACGCAAGAGGAGACGCCAAACCTGCCGCGGTGTTAAGCGTGGCGCCGGGAACCGCCCGAAAACCGGCTCCTAAGGTTGCAGGTTTCCGGAAATAGGAACAAAACGATGCCAAAATCGCCCGAGTTCGCCTGTTATCGCAGTCTGCTATTGGCGAAAGGCACCGAAACCTGTATCATACGGGGACTTGGCCGCTCCGTCGCCGAGCCATTCTTCGCTCCCGCCCGTGACCCTGCCAGAGACTACGCCTCCCTTCCCGTTCCCGGTGATAGCGCCAGTCAGCGCGCCGAACTTGCCGCAGCCGTCAGCGTCGTTCGCGCTCGGGTGGCTGCTCAAGCACGGATCATCGGCCATTCAGTACCGCGCCTTGATAGATGTGGCTGGTATTGAGCTGGCATCGGATACGAAAATCCACGCGCTGCCGTACGCGTCCCGCCAGAGCTGGGAGCTGATGTACCATCAGCACCCGGACGGCACATGGGGCAACGGTATGCTTTCGGTGCCGCCGCCGGGTGAAGGCGCGCCCAAGGCGTTGGGGGCGATTCTGGGTTATCGTCGGCTCATTGAACTCGGTTGGGCGGCGGATTCCCCGCCATTGGCGACCGCGCGGCGGGCACTGTTTCGCCTCCTGCCCGAAGACAACGATCCGGCCTATCTCTACGAATTGGCCGACGAAGCGGGTAGTGATCCTGACCTGATTGCGCGCGGACGCCAGATTCTGCGCGAGGCGGCGGCCGCCGCGTTGGCGCAGGCCGGCTACGAAGCCGATCCTCGGCTCCGCGGTGCCGCTCGGCGCATTCTCGACCGGGTCGGCGAGTTTCTCCGCCAGCCGGACTCTGACAAGCCGTTTATTCGCATAGGCAATCAGCACGTGCTTCCGGCCGCTGCCGCGCCACCTTCGTTTCACGCGCTCGTCATGCTCGCGCACATGCCGCACTTTCGTAGCGAGCATCACGAGCACATGGAGCGCCTGTTTACCTGGTTGTCGTTGCAGGTTCCGCGCATGACGCCCGTTCAGCAGGTGGGTGAGACCCACCTTATAGAGCAGACGCAGCTGGCCATGGGCGACATTTTGCCCACCCGCTACATCATGGACGCCGACATGCCCACCGCCCTTGCCTGGCTGGAGCTGATGGCGCGCATGGGCTTTTTGCGCCGTAACGACGGCTGGTCCAAGTTGCTCGACAAGTTGCTCGACGACCGGGATCGGCGCGGGGTGTGGCATCCGCCGCGCTCGGTGACGATGCCCGCCACCGTACCGAACTGGGTGTGGCCTACCATGCCAATCCACGAGCGTAGCGGGGAGATCGAGGCTGACTCGGCGCCGGACGATTATTCGGTCGATGTCACGTTCCGACTCGGCTTAATCGCCAAACTGGCAGGTCGGCCCATTGACATTCTCTGATCCCATCGTGTCCAGACCGGTAAGCGATTAGCTTTCGGGGATACACATGGCACAAGACGAAACAACTCAGATCCCCACCTTCGCCGCCCTCGGGCTCGCGAAGGAGCTGCTCGACGCACTCCGCGACGCCGGCTACGAACATCCGACACCGATTCAGGCCGACGCGATTCCCGTCGCTCTGACGGGACGCGACCTGATCGGTCTCGCCCAAACCGGCACAGGAAAAACGGCCAGCTTTACGCTGCCGATTTTGCACCGGCTCATGGGAGGTCCTCGACGTACCCGCGCGTTGGTGCTGACGCCCACCCGCGAGCTCTGCTTGCAGGTGGAGGAGAGCGTGCGCAAATACTCCAAGCACGCGCCGCTGGATGTAATTCCTGTGTTTGGTGGCGTGAGCTACGAGCCACAGGAAAAGGCGCTCCGGTCCGGAGTGGATATCGTCGTGGCTACACCGGGCCGCCTGATTGATCAGCTCGATCGTCGCAACGTCGACTTCTCGTATCTCGAGATTCTTGTGCTCGACGAGGCGGATCGCATGCTGGACATGGGCTTTGCTCCGCAGCTGCAAAAAATCGTGGAGCAAATTCCGCGATATCGCCAGACCATGCTCTTTTCTGCGACCATGCCGCCAGAAGTCGAAGCGCTGGGACGCAAATATCTGCGCCGACCAGTAGTGGTGCAGGTGGGACGGCGTTCGCAGGCTGCCAGCACGGTCACCCACGCAGTGTATCCGGTGCGCAAAGAGCGGAAAACCGAGTTGCTGGTAAACCTGCTGTCGGCGTCGCATCACGATTCGGTGCTGATTTTTACGCGCACCAAACACGGCGCAGACAAAGTCGAGCGCGAGTTGCAGCGCGCGAATATTCCCACGGCCGCCATGCATGCGGACAAGTCGCAGCCGCAGCGCATTCGTGCGCTCGAGGATTTCCGCAATGGTAAGATCCGGGTGCTTGTGGCCACGGACATTGCGCAGCGCGGACTCGACATTGATGGCATTTCGCATGTGATCAACTTTGACGTGCCTCAGGCGCCGGAAGATTACGTGCACCGCATTGGACGGACGGGCCGAGCAGCGGCCACGGGCGATGCGTACACCTTTATGTCGCCCGATGAAATCGGTATGGTTCGCACCATCGAGCGTGAAATTGGACAGGAGATCCCGCGCATTTCGGTGCCCGGGTTTGATTTTGGGACGGTGAGTGCCACCGCTGCGGCGGCGGCTGGTGCGGCACCAGCGTCGGCCGCGGTTGCTCTCTCGAATTAGGCACCTTGCTCTCATCGCACCCGTCCGAGCCGAGAGATGGTGATGGTGTCTCGGTGCGTACCTCGTGAGAGCACAATGAGCATGTTGGCGGCGCCATAGCCCAGCCCGGAGGGTTGATACGCCATGGAGTCACGGGTGGCGCTCAGCGTCACGCCGAGTAGGTCTCCAACCGGGGCTCTCGTTAGCGTGTCGGAGCCGGTGTGCGCGAGCACCGAACCGGAGAGGCTGTTAATGCGGACCGCGGTGCGAAGGCCTGAGGCATTGGCGTGCTCCCGAGCCAGCGCGATCGCGTCGGTGACGGCGCCCTTGGCGGCGCGTACGGCGAGACGATCCCTGAGCGCACCGGCCTGTTGCAGGCAGACGCCACAGAGAAGGGCGATCAGGCCCATCGCCAACAGTTGATCAATCAGGGTAAAGCCGGACCGAGTTTGCACACGTTCCTCCGTTTGGGTGGAGACGTTATATCGCACCAACCGGCGTTTAGAGCGTCATCGTTTTACCGCACGCATCATCCTCAGCACGCACGCGCCTCCGATTCGGCAAGCTTACACCTGCGCCAAAGCGCATATTTCCGCCTGGCGACCACTCACCCGGAGCATGGATGTCATTGAAACTGTCATGTCGACGAGTCGCCGCTGTGTGCGCGCTGGCCTTGGTCGTGTTCGCCTCCGGATGTCAGCAGCTCACAAATCCTGCAGCCCAGGCGGAGCTGCAAAAGTCCATGTACGACCTGCAGGATATGCTGATGGACATGCGTGATGAAACGGCATTGCTGCAAGGCCAAGTCGACTCGCTGCGCTTTGTCGTGGCGCGTCAGGATTCGACCATGCGGCAACTGTCCAACCTGCTGGGCGCGCCCATGCGCTGACCGTGGGCACTGTTCTGGTGTCGCGCTCGGTTGCGAGGGGGCGACACACCGGCGGGACACGCCAAAGATCGGCACCCGGGCGAGGTCAGCGCTACATTTTCTGCGTTGCCCAGCATTGGGCCGCTATCACTCACGAAACACGGCACTCCATGCGTATTGCACTATCAACCGGCGGCGGCGACGCACCGGGGCTCAACGCGGTCATTCGCGCCGTGGTCCTCTCCGCCCGCGGTCGCGGCTGGGATGTACTCGGCAGTAAACGCGGCTATGCCGGTTTGCTGGGTGACGACGACGTCGTCCCGCTCACTTCAGAGACGGTGCGTGGCATCGTGGCACACGGCGGAACCATTTTGCGCACCACCAATCGCGGGAGTCCGTTCAACTACCCCGTGCGCTTGCCGGATGGCAGTTGGACCGAGATTGATCGATCCGACGAGATGATCGAGAACGTGCGCAATTTGGGCATCGACGCTCTCATTTCAATCGGTGGCGACGGCTCGTTGGCTATCGCGCAGCGATTGGTGGAGAAAGGCATGCGGATTGTGGGCGTGCCCAAAACGATCGACAACGATGTCTCCGGAACGGTCATGACGTTTGGCTTCGACACAGCGGTCACTACCGCGATTGAGGCCATCGATAAGCTGCACACGACGGCCGAGAGCCACGATCGCGTGATGGTGCTCGAAGTCATGGGTCGCGACGCCGGATTCATTGCGCTCTACGCTGGCGTGGCGGGTACGGCCGACGTCATTCTAATCCCCGAGATTCCGTGGATGATGGAGAAGGTGTGCGAGAAGATTCGCGCGCGTGATGCATCGGGAAGACGGTTCAGCATAGTGGTGGTCGCCGAAGGAGTCATCATGCCCGACGGCGAAGTTGGCGTAATGGGCGAGTCCCTGCCGGGGCAGGCTCGACGTGTGGGCGGCGTGGCCGACGTGGTTGCGCGTGAGATTCAGGAGCGCACGGGCAAGGAAACCCGCTCCATGGTACTCGGCCACTTGCAGCGCGGTGGTTCACCGACCGGCTATGACCGTCTGCTAGCCACGCGATTCGGCGGCGCCGCCGTTGAAGCGGTGGCGAATAAAAAGTGGGGGCACATGGTGGCGCTGCAGTCCCCGCATCTGGTGACGGTACCTATCGTTGACGTGCTCGAGACGCCCAAACGGGTGGATCCCAGCCACGATGTGGTCCGAACGGCGCGAGCGGTTGGGATCAGCTTTGGTGACTGACGGGTATCAGGAGTTTGGTACCGTTCACCGGCTCAGAGCGTCACCTCGTGGGGACGCAGTCGTCCCCCGTGGAGGACGATCGCCGATGACCGAAGTGGCGTGTACGCCAGGATACGTTGGTTTTCGCCATTTGTCGGTGTGCGGTCACCGTAATTTCCGGTGGCACGACTCCTGCAACTGATAGTCTGTTCAGCACATGTTGAAGTTTGCAAGTCGCCGTAGGAGGCACCATATGAAACGTCCAATCTTGTTGGTCAGTCGGATACTCGTATTGAGCGCGTTCACCGTGGTCGTGGCCGAAGCACAGGCCACATCGGGTTCGCGTTCCACCGAGGCCGACATCCCCAAGGACTACGTGCCACCGGCCGGAATGTGTCGGATCTGGCTGGACGCGGTGCCGGCCGCACAGCAGCCGGCGCCCACCGAGTGCAGCCTCGCGGTTCGTCAGAAGCCGCCCAATGGTACGGTGATCTACGGACCCAAAAAGGGCGCGGTGTCCACCCGCAGTCTTCCGAACTTGCCCATCAAGCGATTCGACGGCAAAGACCAACCAGCGCTTCCGATTCCCGGTGCACCGGTGCCTCAGGTCGCGGGTCGTGAACCGTGGGAGAACAAACGCGTCTCGGACGATCAGTTGTTTGGCAACCAGCAAGCGGGTGTGCCAGTTACGTTGTCTGGCGGTCTGAACGGTGTCGCGGGCGGCGCGGGAGGGTTTGATGCGTACATCGGCCAAGGGGGATTGCTGCTTGGTGCGGGTCAGATCAACGATCCGCGGTACTTCGCCGGCAATGCACCGCCGCCCGGTCGTGGCTCAACTTCGTGCCTCGATCGCGATGGCGACGGGTGGTGCGACGATTTCCGATTTGGCCCACCGCCGTGTCTTGATCGTGATAAAGATGGTCGCTGTGACGACATCCCCGCGTTCGCTGCGCTCCCGTATCCGCAGGTGCTGCCGCAAATGCAGTCTGCGGTTGATATCGTCCAGGGGCGTCAGAGTGTGGAAGTCGCGCAGTGGCTTGGTACCAATGAATTCATCGCGCGTCTGCCCGATCAGGGTCGCGGCACTCCTTGGCGCGCCATTTTTCTTGATGCCAACAGCAACCAGCTGCTGCAGGTCTGGACCGACCGTAACAAGGACGGTCAGGTTGATCGCGTGGAAGTCTTTCGCAACGGCGAGCGCGTGAAGTTGATCCAGCGGTAAAAAAAGCGCTTGCCGCCGCCGCGCTGGTTTGGTGTGTGCCGTTAGCTTTCGGCGTGCGCACCGTTCATGATCGATACCTCCCGCCCGACCGCGACGCATTCGTGGCCGCCAAGCCGTCCACCGGACGTGTCATTGTCATCGCGCCAACACGCGCCGCCTGCGAAACCATTGAGCTGGCGGTGGGACTGCATCTCGAGACATTCCTCGAGCGCACGCGTGGCGATGATCTGCGTCGCCTGGCGGCCAGTGGTCAGGGATTTGGCATTGTCGCCGGTACGGGCACCGGCAAGACGTTGGCCATTCGTCCTATCGCTGAAACGATTCTTGGCACTGCCACGCTGCGCGTGGGAGTGATCAATCGCGAGCGGGAAGCAACGCCGGAGACGCCCACGTGGAATGTGATCATCGTAACCACCGGCATCGCGCGCCGGTGGTTTCAGGACGGTGACATTTTGCCGCAGGACACGCTCATCGTGGATGAGATTCACCAGACCAGTGCGGAGCTTGAGCTTTGTCTCGCACTCGGCAAGCGTACAGGCTGTCGCTTTATCTGGTTGTCGGCCACGGTCGATCCGACGTTTTATTCGAGTTATCTCGACAGCGCCGATGTGCTGGCGGTCAGTGCATTTGACGCCGCCAAAGCGGCGCGTGTTGAGGTTGTCCGCAAACAACCGGTGGAGTTTCTCGACGACGGGTTTTTGCGCAAAGCGGTGAAGGCCGGTCGCGGTATCGCCATGTTTTTGCCAACACGGGCGATGGTGGAAGAAGCGGCCGCATGGGTGCAGTCGCGATATCCGCGCATTGCGGCCGCGCACTATCACGGCGGTGAGCCCATTCGCGTGATTCGTCCGTTCCTCGAAGGCGAAGTGCGCAAACCATTTTTTCTGGCCATGACAGCGGCTGGTCAAAGCGCGCTCAACGTGCCCGGACTGGATACCGTCATCATCGATGACTCGCGTTTTACCAACGTGATCATGCGTGGACGCAACGTGCTCACGCGCACGCATCTGGGCGCCAACGAGATACTGCAAATGGCCGGTCGCGTGCACGGGCGCGTCGCGGGCGGACGTGTACACATTCTCAGTGATCGCGACATTCACTTTGAATCACTGCGACCGACCGCCCCGGAGTTTCAGCTGGCCGGAGACTCTGAGCGCGTGGCACTCACCTGCGCCGGGCTGGGCGTTCGGGCCGACGATCTGGAGTTGCCCGTGCCGCTCGATCGCACCGCGTATCGCAAGGCGCTCACGCTGCTCGAATCGCGCGGTCTCGTGGATAGCGGCCGACTCACGGACTACGGTCGCGCGGTGGAAGCGTTGCCCGTGGAGCGCGCGTGGGGTGAGCTGATTGTGCACGGCGAAGACGAACTGCTGCCGTTTCTCACGGTGATGAGTGGCATTGATTCGTTGCATCGCATGACGCGTGACGATCGTGATCTGGAAGGACTGGTGTTGCACGGCAGCGATCATCTTACGGCGTACAACCTGTACGCTGAAGCGTTTGCGGAAGCTGGGTACGTGGGCGACGTGTATGGGCTGGCGCGACATCTGTTTGACGCGGAGCGTATTGCACCGTGGGCGGAGCGTCGCGGCGTGTTGGTCAAATCGCTTGAGGATGCGGCCCTCGCCATGGCCAGTGTGTATCGCAGTGTGAGTCGTCCACTGCCGAGTGCCATGCCGTTTGCGCGCGAGGCCACGTTGCGTCGCTTTCAGGATCTGCTGGCTGAGTTCATGCCCTTTGATCTGGTGGTTGACGAAGAAACGGTAGACGGACAATCGGCGCGCGTTTCGCGCACCAGTGTATGCGGCAGTTGGGGTGCCGTGGCGGGCTCGTTGCGTTTCTTTGCTGATCGCTTTGGCGTACCGCGGGCTGGCATAGAGGGCACGCAACTCTCGCTGGATCTGATTCGCCAACATGCGCATCGCCATCCGCCGGAGTTGGCGCTCGATCCGGGCCGCGGGCAAACGCCGATTGTCGAACGTCGCCGCGTGTCGTACTTCGGTTTTGAGCTCTCGCGCGAAGCGGAGCCGTTGCGTGAGTGGGGCGGTGAACAAGCGGAGCGGGCGCGTGATCTGGTGGCCGAAGGGCTGGCCACCGGTCAGTTGCGACACCACGCCGTGCGTCGCAACCACAATGCCATAGAACAGGTGCGCGAAGTGTGGCGACGTCTTGGCGGCACCACACACAAGCTGGGGCAGGCCGAACTCGCCGCGTGGTATCGGGCCCAGTTGAACAGCGCGCACAACTGGGAAGACGTGCGCCGTCTGTCGCTCGACTTTGATGTACACGCGCTGGTGAGCGATGCTGAGCTGGCACGCGCACGCGCCCTGCCAGACGATGTGATGGTGCGAGACCGCGCAGTGCCGCTGCTGTACGAAGTAGACGGCGTGGACGATGGCTCCTTGCAGTCGGTAATCCGTTTGCGCCTGCCGGAAAAGTTGGCTCGCACAATCGATGCGAGTGAAGTGCCAGCGCTGGGCGGTCCATTGGCCGGCCGCGCGTTGCGCTTTGTGGTCACGCGCGGTCAGCGTGGCGCAGTGCGTGCAGATACCATCCCCGAACTGCAGGACAAGCTGGATGCGCCGTGGACAGACGAGGAGATCGCGGAGCAGTCGCGTGCGCGCGACGAAAAGCGCGAGGCGCGTGGATCGCATGAGCGCGGTGGCCGGTCGGATCGCGGGGGGGGGAACAGCGGCGGGCGTCGTGGTGGCGGTGGTGGCGGGAAGCCCGGAAGCGGAAAATCCGGTGGTGGGCGCCCCGGGTCAGGCGGCGGTGGTGGTCCGTCGCGCGGCCCATCGCGCGGTCCGTCGCGCGGTCCCGGTCGCGGACCCAAGCGTGGTGGCCGCTGAGGCGGTCACGCTGGCCTCGATAGAGAATGTGCCCACGGCGAGCAAACAGGCTGGCCGTGGGCACATGTCATATGACTGAGCTGAGTTGGATGTTGCTCAGTTCCCGTCGTCCTGCGCGCGCTGCCGCACCGCAATGTACGCAAAGTTGAAGCACATTTCCTCGTCCGATCCGAGGCCGCCGTACACCGGTTTCTCCTTGGGATTGTAGTACGTGCAGCGCACACGCAGCTTGGTGCCGGCCAGCTGATCGCGTGTAAACACCTTGGGCTGCGTAAACGTGAAATCACGCTGCCAGCCCAGGTCCCACCGTGGAACAGCGAGCAGCATTTCGCTCTTTTCGCCGGCGCGCTCAAGCGTGACTTCACCGGACTGTCCAATGCCGTGCATGTGCAAATTGGCCGAGTGCAGTTCGATGGCATCAATGCGATCGCTCGGCACGCCGGTTACCGTCGCGATGTAGCCGAGGTAGTCGCCCAGATCCTCGGTGAGACTCACACTGGCCGTGTCGCCTGGCGGAACTGCGATCGAGCCCGGTCGGTTGCCATTCATCCAATCGTTGTTTGTTTGCGCAAGGTGAAATGCAGGGCGTGCCACCGTGGACGCCGTCATGAAATCCAGGCGCGATCCGTCGTCACGTTCACCGGGCGCGTCTTTGCTGTAGTAATGCAGCTGCACAACGAGCACAGAGCCGGGCTGCATGCGAATGCCCGTTCCGGCCGGAAACACGTGGCCATCCATGCCCGGCGCCCAGTGCGCGAGCCAGAAGTTGCTGCGATTGAGTTCACGCAGGCCGTTGGGATATTTGGCCTCATATGCGGTGCGATTGGCGCGGTTGCCAAGCCGGTCGGGCACGGCGCCGCCAAAGCACTGGTACCCCGCTCCCGGTTCGTCTGCTGCGAGCTCGCGAAAGCGGTCGGCCATGGAAGGTGCAATGGAGAACACGACAAAGTGATGGGCGACTTTATCGTTGCCAGGCAGGGCGCGAAAGCCGGTGATGAACGTCTCCGCTTCGGCCGTCCAGTCCACCACGAAACAGCGGTAGTCATCGGTCCGCGACGGATTCGGCAGATACGAGTCGTTGGGTAGCACGTCGAGCGAGATATCAGCAGCGAACGTCCCGTGCGATGGACCGTGACCACCGCCTGCGGAATGACCGGACGTTGCGGTGACAACCGGATCAGGGATGGGTTCGCCCTTTTTGAAGTCACCGTCTTTCCAGCTCTGCACGAGGTTAATGACGTAATCCTCGAGCATTGGGTTGCCGACGTAGTCCTGATGTCCTCCCTCGGCGAGCCACGGCGGCATATGCCGCTCAAGGATTGCACGTGCAATGCGCCGACGCCGATCGTACGTCTGCTCCGGATCGTTCATCGACCACGCCGCGCCCTCACCGTTATGGCAGCGCAGACAGTTTTGTATCAGCACGGGCCGAACGTCGCGGTAGTACGTGGGCTCCTGCGCCGCGTCGGTCCTGTCGGTGCGGTCGCTGGTGACCGTTGCGCCGGCCATTGAGACGCCTGCGGCAACGGACACAGTGACGCCGGCGAGTGCAGCGGAAATAAGGCGGTTAGAAATCAGCATGTACCAAGCGTGGTTCTGAGGCATGGACGCAGCCCGCAGTTGACGTGCGCGAAGCGACTGAGCGCCTCTGGGCATCCGTAAGACTACGAATCAACAGTGCCTACGCCGGATCGTCAATGCCATACGTTTCCGTGCGATCAATTGTGAATCCGCGCGCGAGATAGTTGGGCAGCGCATTTGGTCCATCAAAACTGCAGGTGTGCAGCCAGACCCGTGTCGCGCCGCGCGCCCACGCCATCTGCACAGCTTCACCGAGCAGCCAGGCGCCCAGCCCGTGCCCGTGCAGCTCGGAGACGAGTCCCAAATAGACAATCTCCACGCTCCGGTCGGTGTGTGTGCACAGCTCCAACATGCCCCCATCACGGACAGGTGGCGAGTCCACGGCGAACGTGACCACTTGGGGCTGCGCGAGATAGTTGACCAGACGCTCGTCGGTCCAGGCGTCGCGGTCGTGCCAGTGCCACGGTGCTCCGACGCGCTGGTAGAGCGCGCGCCACTCGCCAACGGCGGCCGCCGATAGCGACCGTAGCGAGCCGCCGCGCTTCTGGGCTGCACGCCCGCGAAACTGCTCGGGATCGTGCAGCGACAGATACGTGCGCTCAATGAGGCGTTGGCCGGTTGAGCTCGGACCACCTGTCCTACTGGACAGCGCTGACGACTGGGTAATGTCTGACATTAACGTGGCAAACGAGGGGGAACCATCTTGAATCGAGGCAGCGCGAGGCGCCGAAGGGCCTCATCTAAATATATGTGAAACATATGCTTACAGAGTATTTCGACTGGCTGACTTGCGCTTTGGACTGATCGGTCCTAGTTTCCTTCTCATAATGTCAGACCGACGCCTCCAAATCCTCGACGCCGCCGCGATCATGATCGCCGAGCGCGGATACACCGCCACTTCAGTGGACGATGTGATTCGTGGGGCCAAGCTGAGCGGAAAGAGCCACTTCTACCACTACTTCCGATCAAAGGAAGAACTGGGTTACGAGGTGCTCAACCGGCAGTTCGAGCGGTTCACCGAGCGCGGTCTGGCAATCCTGCGCGAGCCCATGATCGATCCGTTGGAACGTCTGTCTCTGTTCATCGATGCAGTAGTTGCTCTTCAGGTTGAGCGTGGTGGCCGTGGCGGTTCGCCGTTTGGTAATCTGGCGGCCGAAATGGCCGATGCACACGAGGGTTTTCGGGTGCGCATTGAGGCGGTGTTTGAGCGGTGGGCCAGTCAGATCCGTTCACTGCTTTGGGAAGCGCGGCCGCAGTTGCATGATGACGTCGACGCAGTCCGTCTGTCGCGCTTCATCATCGCAACGCTTGAAGGCGCAGTGCTCATGACGCGCGTAAAGCGCGATCTCGGAGTGCTGGAGGGGATCGCGATCGACTTGAAGCGATTCATTGGCACCCACGTGCGCGACGGCGGTGCAGTGCTTGCGCTGGCAGGGTCGGGCGCACGAGGGGTGGAGTAGGGGGACCGTGCCTCTCGCTCGGAGCGCTACTGCTCCGAACGCGCGGTTCGGCAACGGATGGTGAGCCACACACATCGTGGCCAGGGAGCAACGGGTTATGGCGACGTCCAGCGAGTTGGTGGTGAGTCGGGCAGCAACCAGTGCCGACGTGTCGGAAACACAGATTGAGATGACAGCCGAAGAGAAACTTGATCGGGTGGCGCGTCGCGCGCAGTTCGAGCGAGAAGCGCTGGTGCATCTTGACGCGCTGTATTCGTTCGCGCTCAAACTGGCGCGCTCCCGGGACGACGCTGAGGATCTCGTGAGCGACACCATGCTGCGGGCCATCGAACGGTGGGAGCAGTATCACCTCGGTACCAACATTCGAGCATGGCTGTTCACCATCCTGTATCACGTGTTCGTGAGCCGCAAGCGTCGCATCGATGCGCGTGAAGTGCACCAGCCGGAAGACACCGAAGGATGGGCGCTGTTCGAGGCCGTTGGCGAAGCAGATCCGGAAGGCCGCTTCTACGATTCGTTTCTCGACGACGAGATCACGCGGGCTATCCGCGCGTTGCCCGAGGAGTATCGTGCGGCGGTGGTGCTGAGCGATCTGCAGGGTCTGCGTTACGCCGAAATCGCCGAAGCACTCGGCGTGCCGGAAGGCACTGTCAAGTCACGTCTGTTCCGCGGTCGACGCATCTTGCAAAAGAAGCTGGCTGGTTACGCAGTGGACATGGGCTACATCAAGCCATCGTCGATTGTGGACCGCACTCAGGCAGTCGCCGCAGCGTCAGCGTGAAGGATCGGATAGCGGTGGCACAGGTGTGCTACCGCTGTCTATTCGCATAGCGCCTTGAGCCCGCGCCAGTTCCTGGAGCGCGCGGTCTATGGTACCACTCCACTGATGCAAGCGCAGACGCAGCGCGGCGAGTTCGCCGGCTGCGTTTCGTGCATCAGAGGCGGCGATGTCACGCTCACGTTCCAGCGCTTCGCGCGCATGCTCCGACTCTTCAAGCAGTGCGTGCACCATCGCTCGTGTGCGCGTTTGCAGTTCGCACATGGCTCGCCATGTGTCGCGCTCCTGCACCAGCGTTTTGCGTGTTTCGATGTCTCGGCCCAACGTGTCGCGCAACTTCGTGAGGCGCGCGACCAATGACCCGTTGCCGTTGACGTGCGTTGCTTCGCCGAGCATGCGTTGTGCGTCCTGTACTTCCTGGTCGAGCAGCCTCGCTCGTTCAGCCTGCTCATCACGCGCGCGACGTGTTTCATCGAGCGTTGTGAGCGCTTCACGCAACGCGCACAGCTCCACCGCCAGGCGACGTAGGCCACGCGCTTCACCCTCGGCCACCAACCACCGCAGCGATGCGACGTAGCCCCGCTCCAGCGTGGGATCGGGCGAGTGATATGGCACGCCCGGTACCGGACGGTCAGGTGTTCGACGCGCGTCCACTCAGAGCCGGTCCCGATCTGGCGAAAGCACACGATCCGGTCGCGATTTGGCGCGATGACGCGTGGCCTTGGCTCGATTGCCGCAGGTGCTCATATCGCACCACCGGCGGGTCGCGTTGCGCGAGGTATCAAGAAATACGCTGGTGCAGCGCGCATCGGCGCAGCGACGCACACGCGGCAGCTCATTGATCACCAGTGAATCGGCGGCCGATTCCACAATTGGAATCATGAGGCCGGCGAATGCATCGCCGGTGGGTACGAACACACGTACGACTGATCCATCGTCGCGCGTTTCCATCCGACGCGTTCCGGTGGAGCGTCCAAGCACGCGATTGATTTCGGTGATGGCGTCGTCGAGCACTCGCGGATTGACGAGCGCGCGTTCGGCCAGTCCGCGCAGCGCAGCCCGCACGCGACGGGCGTCGACGAGAGTGGCCGTGGCCGCCGCAGGCTGGAGCAGGGCGCGACGATCGAGTCCGGCGGCACGCTCCTGATCGACCACGCCCATGTGTACAAGCCAACGCACGAGCGCGTTGAAGTCGCGCAGTAAATCGCCGCGCGGAATCAGTGGCGCAGCGTCCGTATTGATGAACTCGAGCCAGAGCCGGGTGCGGGGCACAGGTTTGTGTGGCGAGCGCAACCGCCCGTGGGCCCACGGAGTCTGAGACGATGAGACGGGCATGTATTGTGCGCTACGTTACCTCGATTCGGGGCTGCAAGCAAGCAATCACGATGCAAAACTTAATGTTTGGCTGGGTTCGAAATGCTGCGGCCGTCTGAACTCGCACCTTTTCCTGAGGAGGTTGTCATGTTGGAGCGGTTGCCGGAGCCTGAGAGCGGGCTTGATCACGGCGTTGTGTCGTCACCTTTTGCGAGTGTGCGGATGGTAATGGTGGGCAGCGCCAACCCGGTGAAAGTCGCCGCTGTCGCCGCAGTGTTTTTTCGTCTGGCCCCCGAGGTGTCGGTGCGGGGCATGGCCGTTGATTCCGGGGTACCGGCGCAGCCGTGGGGCGACGAGCAAACGATCGAGGGTGCCCGCAGGCGAGCTTTTGCGGTGCTCAGCGACCCGTCAGTGGATCTGGCCATCGGCTTGGAAGGAGGCGTGGTGGACACCGGTCAGGGGCACGTGCGAACGTGCGCCTGGGCGGTGGCGATTGCACGCGACGGACGAGAAGGCGTCGGTGGCTCGCTGGTGGTTTCGCTCCCCTCTCGGGTGGCGGCGCGCCTGCGCGCGGGCGAGGAGTTGGGGCACGCCATGGACGCGGAGGCGCGTGCGACCGGCACCAAGCACGGTCGTGGAGCGGTGGGCATCCTGACCGCCGGACTGATCGATCGGCAGCGCGCGTACGAGCCGCTGATTACGTACGCGCTGGCGCCGTGGTTGGCAGCGCCGTATTACGCGTGATCTTTACCCGCCGTAGGCAAGTTACCTGAACCCGTGACAGGCCTTCACAGGCGTCGGATCAGGACTTGAGATCGGCCTCCGTTGGGCGGTAGAGCAGCATCGCCTGATGCGCGCCGCGCACCACCGTATCGGAACAGCTGCCCAGCACAAACCGGGCGAGACCGGTGCGACCATGCGTGGCCATGGCAACCGCGCCGGCGCTGATCTGATTGGCATGCTCAATGATCGCACGCGCTGCCGTCATATCGGTGGACACTTCGCTGGTGGTGCCGGCGGGCAAGGAGTCCGTGAGGCCCTTCAGCCGCTGCTGCGCTTCGTGTTCCTGTCTCGTGAGGTCACTCGCGTCGGCCATCAGCGAATCAGCGCCAAAGGGCGCCATGGGAATCGCGTGTGGAACGGCCACCGTGAACAGCTCAATGGACGATCCGAGTGCTTCGGCGAGCCTGGTGGCGTGCGGCAGGATGGTGTCGCTGAACGCTGTGCCATCGAGCGGGACGAGCACTTTGCCGCGTGGCAGCACCACCGATTCATTGGGTGCCAGGGCGGGGCGCACAAGGAACACGGGCGCCGGTGCCCGCTGCAGAAACGCACTGGCCACGCTACCCAGCCACAATCGCTCGAGCCCGCTGCGCCCATGCGTGGTCATGATGATCAGATCGGCCTGGATGTGCATCGCGTATTCGGCGATCGCTTCAACCACGGTCCCTTCGAGCAGGGTGCCGACGGCCGATACCCCGTCTGCCGAAAGTTCGCTGGCCACCGTCTGGATTGCGACGGTGTCTGCGGCGCGCCGAGCCTCGAGGGCATCGGTATCCATCACCGGTACGAGCACCTCCCCCGGAACAAACGGCACGTACGCACTGGGATCGAGCACCGTGACCACGTGGAGCGTGGCGCCGACTCGTCGCGCAATGTCGGTTGCGACAGGCAGTGCTTTGGCGCTGAACGGCGAGCCATCGAGCGGAACGAGCAGCGTTTCGTACATGAGGGTGTGACCTGCCTGGGGAGGGGACGCGATAGTTACCTCTGCTGTCTTCAGTATATTGCCTGCAGCGGGTCGGCGGGGTCAGGGGTTACCTGTCCCGATCGACGGCGGGGTTTCTCTTGTACCGGTGTCAATGACTACCAGGCCACATGTGTGCGTGGAGCGGGTCCGCTGGGCCGACGTCGACTTGGTGGGCATCGCACGTTTCAGTGCATTTACGCGTTATATCGAGCAGGGTGAGCAGGAATGGCTGCGCGCGGCGGGGTTGCCCTACTCGGAAATCTTCAAGGCGCCCGATATCTGGATGCCGCGGCGACACCTGAGTATTGAGTATTTCGCACCGGCCAGACTCGACGAGGCGTTGGCGCTCGTGACGTACGTGCCACGTCTGGGAGAGACCTCGCTCACGTTCAATGTGGACGTGATTGGCCTGACCGATGAACAACCGAAAGCCTCGGCGACGGTGGTGGTGGTGTGCGTGGATGTTGAGCGGTTTGCCAAACGTCCGCTGCCGCAGCTCATTCGCGATGCCGTCGCGCCGTTTTTCATGGACCGTGACGCTGCCCTGGCGGCCTCCTTGCCAATACGCCGCGACTTGGCGTCGCGCACTAACTTGGTGTGATATGACTGACTCCACTTTCGCTACACCTACGACCGCGTCGCCGACGCCGTCTTCCGCACGTGCTGAAGCCGCCCTCGAGGCCGGCCAATACGTTCGCAAGGGCTTTGGGCTCAAGGCCGAAGTGCAGGATACACTGGCCGCCGACTATACCGGTCGGCTGGTGGACCTTCTGCGTGAGCGTGATTTCGCTCTCACTGTAAACGACACGACAGTGCGGCTCGCGCGCGAGTTCGGATTCTGTTACGGCGTGGAGCGCGCGGTGGATTACGCGTACCAAACGCGTCAGAAGTTTCCCGATCGTCGCATTTTTCTGGCCGGTGAGATCATTCACAATCCGCACGTGAATGTGAAGCTGCAAACCATGGGCATCACGTTTCTCGACGCAAAAGATACCGGATTCGACTATTCGCCGGTTGAGCCCAATGACGTGGTGCTGCTGCCGGCGTTTGGTGTCACGATTCACGATTTCGAAACGCTGCGCGCTCTGGGCTGTGTGATTGTCGACACGACTTGCGGTTCCGTACTCAATGTGTGGAAGCGCGTGGAAGCGTACGCCCGTGATGGCTTCACGGCACTCATTCACGGCAAGTATTACCACGAGGAAACGCGCGCCACGGCGTCGCAGGTGGAGAAGTATCCGGGCGGCACGTATCTGGTGGTCCGCGATATGGACGAAGCCGACCTGGTCATGCAATACATCGAAGCGTCGCAAGGCCGGCCAACGGCACAGCCGGCGCTCTCGCGCGACGCGTTTTTGGAGCGGTTTGCCAAACAGGCGCCGCCGCATTTCGATCCGGATTTGCATCTGGTGCGCATTGGCGTGGCCAATCAGACCACCATGCTGGCCCGTGAATCACTCGCGATTGCGAAAGTCGTGGGCGAAGCAATGGAACGCGCGTACGGTGCCGAGCATCGCGCGGCGCACTTCCGTTCCTTTGATACAATTTGCAGCGCGACGCAGGAGCGACAGGATGCCGTAGTTGAGATGCTCAAACAACCGCTCGATGTGATGGTTGTGGTGGGGGGATACAACTCCAGCAACACGATCTCGTTGGCCGCGCTGTGCGCAGAACAGGTCAAGACGTACCACATTTCCGATCCCGACGAAGTTGACGTGGCGTCCAACACCGCGCGGTTCCGCACGATTGGTCCGCACGGCGAGTTGGTCAGCAGCGCGGAGTGGATGCCTACCGGGTCACCACTTCGCATTGGTATCACGGCGGGCGCGAGCACACCCAACAACAAAATCGGTGAGACGATCGCCCGTGTGTTCGCCATTCGCGGCATTGAAGCAGAAACGCTCGTGTGATGCGGGTTGCTCGCCGTCTAACCGGTGCGATGATGAGTGTGATCATCCTTTCGGGATGCAGCGACGGGACCGGTCCGTCGTCCGGACCTCCTGACGCCATCACCAGCCTGCCACGCCCGCTCAGCGCTTTGGAGCGGGATGCAATTGGCGCGGGCAACACATTTGGCGTGTCGCTGCTTCAGCAGCTGGTGGGTGAAGAATCGCCGGGCAACGTGGTGATTTCGCCATTCAGTGCGTCGGTTGCACTCGGCATGGCGTTCGCCGGTGCCGATGGCTCCACGGCAATCGACATGCGGCAAGTACTCGGTTGGGGCGAGCGGTCACGTGGCGACATCATGGCGGCCTATCGCGAGCTGCCGCAACTGCTGCTGGGGCTTGATCAGGCGGTCACCCTGCGTAGCGCGAATGCGTTGTGGGTTCGCAACCGTTTTAGGGTGCAGCCGCAGTACGTGAGCGACATGCGCACGTTTTTTGGCGCGGATGTGCGCAGCGGAGATTTCGGACCAACTACGGTTGCCGACATGAACCGCTGGGCCAGTGAGCAAACCAACGGATTGATTCCCAGGGTCGTGGAGGAGCTCTCCGAAGACATGGTGGTGATGCTCATGAACGCGCTCTACTTCAAGGGTTCGTGGCGCGTGCAGTTCGAACCGTCGCGTACCACGTCGCAACGGTTCACGCGGGGCGACGGAGTGGCGCAACCAGTGCCCATGATGCAACGCACCGGGCGAATGGGGTATACGTCGCACGCGGGTGCCCAGTGGGCGGAGTTGCCGTATGGCAACACGGCGTATGTCATGACCGTGGTATTGCCGGACTCGTCAACCACCGCGGGACAATGGCTGGCCGCCAGTTCCGCGGCGTCGCTCGACGCAGGGTTCGCTCGTGTGTTGGAGCAGTCGGTGGACCTGTCGATGCCGCGTTTCCGGCTGAAGGTCGGGTATCAGCTCAAGCCAGCGCTGAGTGCGATGGGGATGGGCGTTGCATTTGACCGGAATGCGGCTGATTTCTCGCGCATCGCGGAGAACCTGTTCGTTACGCATGTCAAGCAGGACGTGTACATCGATGTAAACGAAGAAGGAACCGAAGCGGCGGCGGTCACGCAGGTGGGCATTGGCTTGGTCTCGGTGCCGGTTGTTCCGGCCATGACAATCGACCGACCATTTCTCTTCTTCATCCGCGATCGCATTGGCGGCACGCTGCTGTTCGCCGGACTCGTGAACAATCCGATCGCGCAGTAGCACATGCTGAATGCGTTCGCAGGACGAGCCGCTCGCCATTGCATACGCGTCCTGCTCGCGTTGGTGGTACTCGGCGCTTGTACACCGGCAATGCGAAGCAACACGACAGTACCTCAGGCATCACAACTGCCCCCTGTGCGATTGTTGCTGGTCAACGACGTGTATGTCACCGACACCCTGCGCGACGGGAGCGGTGGATTGGCTCGTGTAGCGGCGTGGCGCGACTCGGTGCAGCGTGCTAGCGGTGAACGTGTGCTGTTCATGCTGGCCGGCGACGTGTTCTCACCATCGCTCCTGGGCAAATGGTTCAACGGTCGGAACATGGTGGAAGCGTTCAACGCTGCCGAACTCGACTTCGCGACGCTTGGCAATCATGAGTTTGATGTGTCGCGAGATGAGTTTACACAGCGCATGCGCGAGTCGCGTTTTCAGTGGTTGTCGGCCAACTGTGGGTACGGCGATGGATCCGTGTTCCCCAACGTGCGCGGCTGGGATACGGTCACCGTTGATGGCACGCAGGTTGGTGTTTTCGGCACCACGGTACTGGCCGAATATCGCTCGTGGGTGCGCTGCACGGATCCGGATGTGGCGGGTCGCGCCGCTGTCGATACGCTCGTGTCACTGGGCGTGGATCTGGTGGTGGGACTCACGCATCGATTCATTTTTCAGGACAGCGCCACGTTGGTGAACGATCCACGCGTCACGCTGTTGCTTGGCGGACATGAGCACGATGGCCGGCGCGTGCAGCGGGACGGTCGTTTGCTGGTGAAGGCGGCGTCGAACGCCAGGACGGCGGTGTACGTGGAGGCGCGCCGTGCCACGACTGACCGGGTCGGTGTGACGACGCCTGAGGCGAATGCCCGTTGGAGCCTGCGCGATACGCTGCTCCGTCCGTCGCGCGATTGGCCCGAGCAGCCGGCCACCGCGCGTGTGAATGCCGCGTGGCGCGACACACTCACCGCACGCATTGGTGCGGACCGCCTGCTGGGCCGGGCGCCCGAGGCGATTGATGCAGTAGACAGCACGTCGCGCGCCGGCGAGAGTCGGTTTGGAAACCTCGTGGCCGACGCTTACCGGATTGGCACGAACGCCGATGTTGCATTGGTGAACTCCGGGGCCATGCGACTGGACGACATGATCGGCCCGGGTGAGATCGGCGCTCATGTGGTGGAGAGCGTGTTTCTCTTTGCCGACGAAACGCGAGTTGTGTCGTTCGTGGTTAGTGGTGCACGCCTGCGGGAGCTGCTGGAGCACGGTGTGTCTCCGCAGCGACTGGGTACCGGTGCCTACCCCCAGGTCAGCGGCGTGCGCTTTACCTTTGATCCGCGCCAGCCGAACGGGCGACGCATTGTTGGTCCGCTGCGCCGAGATGATGGTCGTGCGATTGCGGTCGATGAACGGCTGCGTGTTTCGTTTCCGTCGTATCCCACCTGTCTGGGTGGCGATGGTTACGTGATCCCCGAAGCGCGATTAGCCTGTGAGGCATTGGAGGCCGACGTCACCACCGCTCCGCGCAGCGCGGCGCTGGTGATCAGCCATCTGGAGCGTATGAGCGGGACGATTGTGGCGCCACCCACGGGCCGTGTCACGCGCCTTCCGTAAAGGCCCTGCCGGACGGCCCGCACCATGCCGGTAGTTGTGCAGACTGCAGCTCAGAGGTAGCGTCTACGCATCGTGGGCGCGACATCGCGTGTGCGTTGGCCGGCAGCGATGGCGCGACTACAAGTCGCCGCGCCATCGGCCAGTGTGAATGTGTTACTCACCGTTCAGGAGCTGATCGTGTCTTCACATGAACCCATCACACCGCGCGACGCCGATGCGATCGCGCGACTGCGACTGAACGGCAAGGTCGCCATCATCACCGGCGGTACACGCGGGATCGGATTTGCGGCTGCCACCACACTCGCGCGCGCTGGTGCACGCGTGGTGGTATCGAGCCGCAAAGCGGAACATGTCAGTGCGGCCGAGTCAGCGCTGCGTGCCGAAGGGCTGGACGTGACCGGTATTGTTGCACACATGGGCGATCTGGATACGGTGCGTGGTCTCGCAGCGCGCACGGTTGAGGCGTACGACGGTATTGATATCATCGTCAACAATGCGGCCACCAACCCCGTGTTCGGTCCGCTGCAACAGCAGGGTGAAGCGGTGTTCGACAAGATCATGTCGGTGAACGTGCTGGGCCCGCTGGAGCTCTGCCGCTCGTCGCATTCGGTCATGCAGGAGCGTGGCGGCGGGAGCATCGTGAATATCTCGTCGATTGGCGGCGTGTCGCCGGAACCGGGCCTGGGGCTGTATTCGGTGAGCAAGGCCGCGCTGATTTCACTTACCAAGGTGATGGCGCAGGAGTGGGGTGCCGACGGCATTCGTGCCAACGTCGTGTGTCCGGGGCTGGTGAAAACCCAGTTTGCCGCCGCGCTATGGCAGGATCCCACGATCGCACACGCGATTACCGACCGACAGCCGATCGGACGGATCGGCGCTCCCGATGACATTGCGGGCTTGATTCTGTTTCTGGCCAGTGATGCGTCGTCGTATTGCACCGGCGGTGTGTACATGGCTGACGGCGGGTATCTGGCATGAGTGTGTCTGTTGAATCATTGCTTGAACAGGCGCGCCTGTTCGTGCATGAGGTGCTGATTCCGCGCGAGCCCGAGCTGCTGCACAATGACTGGGCCGGTATTACGCCGTTGCTCAATGAGCTGCGCGCGCAGTCGCGTGCGCGCGGCCTGTGGGCGCCGTTTCTGTCGCGCGAGCACGGCGGTGCCGGTTTGTCGCTTGAGCAGTTTGCGCGATTGTCCGAAGTACTGGGCTGGTCGCCCTTCGGTCATTACGTGTGCAACTCTCAGGCGCCGGATGTGGGGAACATGGAGTTGCTGCAGCAGTTTGGGACGCCAGCGCAGCAGTCGCAGTGGTTCACACCACTGGCGCAGGGCGCGATCCGAAGCTGCTTTGCAATGACAGAGCCCGACAACGCCGGCTCTGATCCCACGCGCCTGAGCACGCGTGCCATTCGAGACGGTGATGCGTACGTGATCACTGGACACAAATGGTTCACGTCAAGTGCCGACGGGGCAGCGTTCACGATTGTCATGGCGGTTACCAATCCCGACGCGGTGCGTCACGCGCGCGCATCGCAGATCATCGTGCCGTTGCCCACGCCCGGGTTCACGCTGGTGCGCAACATCTCCGTGATGGGCGAAGCCGGCGGCGGCTGGGCCAGCCATGCGGAAGTACGGTTTGACGAAGTGCGTGTTCCGGTGACCAACCGTCTCGGCGACGAAGGAGCGGGATTTGCGCTGGCGCAGGAGCGGCTTGGTCCGGGACGCATCCATCACTGCATGCGATGGATTGGCATTTGTGAACGTGTGTTTGATCTCATGTGTCGTCGCGCCGTGTCACGCGAAATCGCGCGTGGTGAACGCCTCGCGTCCAAACAGGCCGTACAGTTCTGGATTGCCGACTCGCGCATTGAGATCCATGCCGCGCGGCTGATGGTGCTCGACGCCGCCGCGCGCATATCGCGAGACGGCCAGCGCGCCGCGCGTGAAGAGATTTCCTACATCAAGGTGTTTGTGGCCAATGTGTTGCAGCGTGTGCTCGATCGTGCGTTGCAGTCGCACGGGGCGCTGGGCATGACCGACGATACACCCATTGCATGGTGGTATCGGCACGAACGCGCGGCGCGCATTTATGATGGCGCTGATGAAGTGCACAAATCGGTGATTGCCCGTCGGGCACTGGCGCCGTACATGAAATCCGCGGAACCGGCGCCATGAGTGAGTCGGCAGGCGGCCCGCACCACACGCTCACGGTGCGGTCTGGTGACACGCTTGATGCCGCTGCGGTGACAGTGTGGCTGCATGCGCATGCGCCTGAGCTGCTGAACCGATCAACGCAGCCGCTGCGCGCCTCACGATTTGGCGGTGGATTTTCCAATCTCACCTATCGCATTGATGGGGCGGCGGCGCCCATGGTGCTCAGACGACCGCCGCACGGCGTCTCGCGCGGCGTTGCCCATGACATGTCGCGCGAGTACCGACTGCTTACCGCGTTGCATCCAGCTGGTGTGCGAGTACCACGTCCTCTCGCGTTCTGTGACGACGCCAGCGTACTCGGTGCGCCGTTTTATCTCATGGAGTTGGTAGACGGTGTGATTTTGCGCGGCGCACCGCCCGCCAATGTGCGCTTCGATGTGGAGGTCGCGGCGCAGCTGTCGCAGGAGTTTGTGCAACAGCTCGTGGCGTTGCACACACTCGATGTGGCGTCGCTTGGTCTTGGTGCATTCGGGTATCCCGATGGCTACGTGATGCGCCAAGTGCTCGGCTGGCGCAAGCGGTGGCAGGCGGCACAAACCGGCGTGGTACCAAACATTGACGCCATCGCCGACTGGCTCTCGGCGAATGCTCCGGCCGAGCGTGGCGCAGTGCTGATACACAACGATTTCAAATACGACAACCTCGTGCTCGATCCGGATGATCTCACGCACGTGCGTACGATTCTGGATTGGGAGATGGCCACGATCGGGTGTCCACTCATGGATCTCGGTACGTCGCTGGCCTATTGGGTGGAATCCGGTGATCCGCCGCTGTTGCGGTCATTGGGATTGGGTGTGACGGCGATGCCCGGGAGTTTCACGCGGCGTGAGTTGGTGGACGCCTACAGCCGCGCCAGTGGTATGGATGTGATCCATCCGGTGTTCTATTACGCGTTCGGGCTCTTCAAGCTGGCGGTGGTTGCGCAACAGATTTTTGCGCGACATGTTGCTGGGCTAACCAGCGATCCGCGTTTTGCGCAACTTGATCAGGCGGTGGCTATGCTTGGCACATGCGCGGCTGAGGCCGTCAGTCGCGACGCTATTGGTCGGTGAGCGTAGCAACGCGGTGCGGCTTGTCACTCGGCGTACCCGGGCGCATCGTTGTCGGACCACGCCCAACGGCGTGGGGTACAGTTGGTTTCCGTGTCCACTCATTCCGGATGCATCCCTTCATCATCGGAGATTTGTCATGTCCAGACTGCGCAAAACGCTTTTGCCATTTGTCGCTTCAGCATCTGTACTGCTTGTGGCCTGCGGCGGTGGTGACGCCGCGAACGATTCGCCGGGTGAAATGGTGGACGATGCCGTGGCGGATGTGGGCGCTGCCGTAGATGCAAGTGTCGAGTCAATCAGGGCCACGCTCAACGGCGCAGCGGAGCGTCCGGCGCCTGTAACCACCACTGCGACCGGTGATGCCTCGTTAATGGTGTACGCCGACAGCATCGTGTACATCGTGAACGGCACCAATCTTATGGGTGTGACTGCGGCGCACATTCACAGAGGCGGCCCGGAAGAAGCGGGGCCGCCAGTTGCCACGCTTTACACCAGCGAGACGGGGACAGACTTTGCCAATGGCACGCTCAGCGCGGGCTCCATCACACGTGCATCGACGCTCATGGGCGATGTCTCGTTTGACACCCTGCGCGAGATGGTGCGAAACGGCAATGCCTATGTGAACGTCCACACAAAGGCCAATCCATCCGGCGAAATCCGTGGGCAGACAGGCACCGGTGGTATGATGTAGCTGTTGCCCAACGGGTGTTCGCTACTACCGGCGCATTGCGTCTTGTAGATCCCGTGAGCTAGCCAGGCAACAGCAGGCTGGAACAACGATGGGGCGCTGAACGGATGATTCCGTTCAGCGCCCCATTGATCGTTGCGTCAGCGCAACCGTCTACCCGCCATACACCTCAAACAATCCGGCCGCACCCATACCGCCGCCAATGCACATGGTGACCAGACCCAGCCCACCACCACGACGCTGCAACTCGTGCACGAGCTGCGTGGTGAGCTTGGCACCGGTGGCGCCAAGTGGATGTCCGAGGGCAATCGCGCCACCGTTCACGTTGGTGCGTGCGGCATCCATTTCCAGATCTTTCATCACGGCCAGCGCTTGCACGGCAAAGGCTTCGTTGAACTCAATGAGCGCTACGTCGGAAAGCGAAACACCGGCCCGTGCCAACGCCTTGGGCACCGCTTTGATTGGACCCACACCCATGATGTCCGGGGAGACTCCGGCCGTGGCAAAGGTGACAAATCGTGCCAGCGGCTTCACACCAAGCTCGTTGGCTTTGGCGCGGCTCATGACCAGCACCGCGGCTGCTCCATCAGAAAACGGTGATGCATTGCCTGCGGTAACGGTGCCCTTGGCCATGAACGCCGGACGCAAACCCGCCATCTGCTCGCGCGTGGTTTCCGGACGTGGGCACTCGTCGGTGTCTACCGTGTGCGTGGTGGTGGTACGCTTGGCACCCTCCCACGTATCACGTGTGACCTCAATGGGCAAAATCTCCGGCGCAAACACCTCGTTGGCAATTGCGGCACCGGCCTTTTGCTGCGACGCATAGGCGAAGTCATCGGCCATCTCACGCGTAATGCCCCACTGCTTGGCCACACGCTCGGCAGTAAAGCCCATGCCGATGTAACTCTCCGTAATCTCCGGCGAGAGCCGTGTGTGATAGCCCGACATGGGCACCTGCGACATCATCTCGGTGCCACCGGCCAACACAACATCCGCATGTCCGGCAATGATGGCCTGCGCGGCGTACGCTACCGACTGCAATCCGGATGAACAGAAGCGATTGACTGTGGCCGCCGACGTTTCCACGGGCAAGCCCGCACGCAACCACGCCAGTCGCGCGAGATTGAGCCCCTGCGACGCTTCGGGCATCGCGCAGCCCCACTGCACATCATCAACAATGGCCGGGTTGACGTTGGCGCGTTCGAGTGCAGCCTTCATGACAGCGGCCGACAAATCCACGGGATGCACAGAGGCCAGCGCACCATCGGCCTTGCCTCGCCCCACGGCAGTGCGCACACAACTGACAATTACGACTTCGGTCATGAATCAGTTCTCCCTGGTCGACATCAGTTGCGAAGCGGTTTGCCCGTCTTGAGCATGTGCTCAATGCGGGCCTGAGTTTCCTTGGTGCCGAGCAGCGACAGGAACTGCTCGCGTTCCAGATCAAGCAGATCCTGTTCGGAGACGATGCGCGATTCGCCGTCGCCGCCGCAGAGTACGTACGCCACGGCGCGACCCACGCGTACGTCGTGCGCCGACGCCTGTCCCGCTTCGGCCGCCGCCCACAAGGCGTACTGCAGATTGCCGAAGCCGTTCTTGCCCATCGCACGCATGTGCCTTTCTACCGGGGCGACGTAATCCGGCGCGAGATCCAGCACGCGTGCTTTGGCGTCGGAGAGTAGTGTGTCACGGTTCATGCTGATGCGATCACCCGCCTGCAGGAATCCCATGGCGCGCGCGTCGGGGGCACTCGTACTCGTGGCCGCAAACGCAATGAGCTTGAACGCCCGCTTGAGCGCTTCAAAGGGATCCGCCTCTTCATACGGCTGCAGTGCTTCGGTAAACCGGAACGCGAGCTCCTTGGTACCACCACCCCCGGGGATCAGCCCCACACCAACTTCCACCAACCCCATGTACAACTCGGCCGACGCCTGTACACGATCGGCGTGCAGCGCAAACTCGCTGCCACCACCAAGCGTAAGACCATGCGGTGCCACGACGACCGGGAACGGGGCGCGTCGAATCGACATGACGCTCTGCTGAAAGCCGCGAATGTTTTCGTCAATCGCATCCCAGGCGCCGCCGGCCACAGCAAACGAAACCGCACCGAGATCGGCACCGGCGCTAAACGTTCGCGCGTCATCGTTGCCGATTACCAATCCCACGTAGCCACCGCGCTCCACCCTGCGCAGCGACGCCTGCAGTCCCTCAAGCAAAACCTGACCCAGCGAGTTCATCTTGCTGCGGAACTCAAAGCAGAGCACACCGTCGCCCAGGTCAACCAGTCGTGCGCTGCCAAAATCTTCTATCGTACGTCCGGCCGCGTGCTGCAGTGCGATGTTGATGTTGCCCGGAATGGTTGGTATCGGTTCGTACGTGCCGTTGAAGGTGAGATACTCACCGTTTTTGTAGAACGCACCATTCGCAGCGTCGAGCAGTGAAGGGATGCTGTCGCCGCGCGCGGTGAACTGCGCGCGCAACCAGTCATGCTGGAGTGCGTCCATGACATGAAACGGACCAATCTCCCAACCGTAGCCCCACTGCAGCGCGCGATCGATGGATACGATGTCGAACGCCAGCGTAGACGCGAGCGTGAGCGCGTAGTGTGCCGCGTCGAGCAGATGATCGCGCAGGAACGCGCCCTGTGCACCACCCATGTCGCGTGCGCCAATCAGGCGTGCCGCGTGCCGCTGGCGAATGAGTGCGCCCACGTCACCACCGCTCATACGTTGCTGCGCTACGTAGGTCGCGTTCTTCCAGTCGTACGTAAGCACACCGTCCTTCTGCTTTTGATAAAACCCGCCGCCGGTTTTGTCGCCGAGCTGACCGTTGGTGATGAGTGCGTGCACCCAGTCGGGCAGCGCCAGATCTTCGCCCGTTTGTTGCGCCAACCCCTCGGTGACATGGCCGAGCACATCGAGTCCGGACAGATCGCCGGTGCGAAATGTGGCCGTCTTGGCGCGACCAATGAGCAGTCCCGTTAGTCCGTCCACTTCGTCGATTGTCAGATCATGTTCCATCATGCGGCGCATGGTGCTGACCATACCGTACACACCCAGCCGGTTGGCGATAAAGCCCGGTACGTCTTTGGCGATGACCGTGCCTTTGCCCAGAATGCGTTCCGCGAACGTGCGAGTAGCGCCAATCACCGCCGGATCTGTTTCCGGTGTGGGGATCAGCTCCAGCAAATGCATGTAGCGCGGCGGATTGAAAAAATGCGTGCCCAAAAAGCGGCGCTTGAACTTCTCGGACCGACCATGCAGCAACACCGACATCGGAATGCCGGATGTGTTTGTGGAGACAATCGCCGAAGGCTTGAGCAGCGGCTCAAGTCGTGAAAAAAGTTGTTGCTTGGGCTCAGGCAACTCGATGATCGCTTCCACGATCCAGTCGCAGTCGGCGAGCCACTCGAGATGGTCTTCCGTGTTGCCACAGCGCACCTGTGCAGTGGCACCGATGTGCATGAAGGCGGCCGGTTTCGCCTTGATGGCTTTTTGCAGACCGGCCTTGGCCGGTCCGCTGCGATCCGGTGAGCCAGGAATGTCGAGCAGGACGACGCGCAGGCCAGCGGACGCAGCGAGAGCCGCAATACCACTGCCCATCGCGCCCGCACCCACGACGCCGACGGTCGAGACGCGCATGTACGCTCCGGTGAGGACGCAGGCCGAAAGGCGACCACGGCAGGTCAGGGAGACCTGAACGCGTCGTCACCGGTGCGCCTGCGACAAAAGGATGACGCAATGTCGAGCACGGGCCCGCCGACCGGAAGGGGGCAGGACCCGTGATCAATAGCCGCGCTAAGCCCGCTGCAGGCGCTCCCAGAACACCTTGCGCGCCTTGGCCACCTTGGGCGCGACCACGCCCAGACAATACGGCTGCCGGGGGTTATTGGTGAAGTAGTCCTGATGCTTGGCTTCGGCTTCAAAAAACGCGGGCACGGGCGCAATCTCCGTCACAATGGGATCGGGCCACATGGCCTTCGCGTCCAGCTCGGCCACATAATCGCGCGCCACGGTTTCCTGTTCGGCATCGTGGGTGAAGATGACCGATCGATACTGCGTCCCCTCGTCATACCCCTGCCGATTGAGCGTGGTGGGATCATGAATCACAAAAAACACGTCGAGCAGATCGCGGAGGGTGATCTCGGCGGGATCGAAGGTGATCTGCACCACTTCGGCATGTCCGGTGAATCCGGTACACACCTGCTCGTACGTGGGGTTGGGGCGCGGACCCCCGGCGTAGCCCGACACCACGCGGTGCACACCGCGCAGCTCGCGGTACACGGCGTCGAGACACCAGAAGCAGCCGCCGCCGAGTGTGGCGGTGGAAAGAGCGGGTACGGTGGTCATGGTAAGAACAGGGAAAATGTTTGATGCTTCACCAACGAGAGCGCTCACGCCTGCAGCGCTGGATGCAATCCTTGTACGTCGTGGTAATGCGCTTTGATCCGGGCAATATCCACCGCCGAATCAACATTCGGATTGACGAGCAGCGTTGGACCAAAACGCACCTGTTTACGGCTATAGTCCATGGCTGAACACACAATGGGAACGTTGGCCGCGCGGGCGATGTGCCAGAAACCGCTTCGCCACCCCGACACGTGTTTCCGCGTGCCCTCAGGGGCCAGTACCAACACCATCTGTTCGCTCTGCGCAAACTGTAGTGTGGATTGGTTCACCATCGTGTTCGATGCGGAACGATTGACCGGGATAGCACCAACAGCCCGCATGAGCCAGCCCATCGGCGGCCGGAACAATGTGTGCTTGGCGAAAAACGTCACGCGGAAACCGAGGGCCCACTTGGTGGCGAGGCCAAAGTACAAATCCCAATTCGATGTGTGGGGCGCCACGATCACCACGAACTGCGGGATGTCCGGAATGCTGCCCGTCAGTTTCCAGCCGGTCAGGCGCAGCATGGCGCGTCCGATAAACCGAAAGAGTGGGCCGCGATGTTGCGGGACCTGGGGTCCGAGAAACGGTTCGGCGGCTCGTGGGCGCGCACCGCTGGCGGGAGATGGGATCATGCGGTTCATTTGAGTCATGATCAACAAAATCCGCAAGAGCGACGAGGAGTGGGCTGCAATGCTCACCAAAATCCAGTTCAAAGTTACCCGTCAGCACGGCACCGAGCCGGCGTTCACGGGCGAGTTCTGGGACCATCACGATTCCGGCACGTACCACTGCGTATGCTGCGGCGCGCCGCTGTTTTCGAGCCACACCAAGTTCGACTCAGGCACGGGCTGGCCCAGTTATTGGGAGCCCATTGCTCCTGACGTAATCGAAACAACCACCGATCGCAGCTGGTTCATGACGCGCAACGAAGTGCATTGCGCGCGTTGCGACGCCCACCTCGGCCATGTGTTTGACGACGGGCCGGCGCCAACCGGCCTCCGGTACTGCATGAACAGCGCCTCGTTCACGTTTGAAGAGGAGCACGAGACGCCGGACAGCGTGGCCGATACAGCGTCGGGCAAGGCGACGGGTAAGGCGACGAGTGAGGCGGCAGGAGACGCGACATGAGCGCCCAATGGCATGACGCCGCGCGCGCTGCTTTCGGTTTAAACAGTGCTGCCGCTGGCGCACGAGCGGTTGCGCTGCCTGTTGCATTGCCCGTGGCCTTGCCTGTCTCATTGCCCGTCGCCTTGCCTGTCGCATGGCCTGTCGCTCTATCTTTTGTATTGGCCGCAGCCGTGGCGGTGTTGCTACCGGCCAGCTCGGCCCGTGCCCAGACTGCGCCTGCCATGGGACGAGGACTGTACGCGCAGCTTCCCAGCACTCCTCTGGTGCTCCGGGTTCCGGCCAGCGCGAACGCGTTGGGCATGGCCAACGTGGGCGTGGTGCTCCGCGACGCCGAGGCGGTGTTTTACAATGTGGGCATGCTCACGCAGGCGCGCGGTGTGGGCACGTCCGTGCAGCGCTACGGGCGGGACGCCACGGCGGGTTCGCTGGCGAGTGTGCAGACGCTCGGGGCGTTCAGCTACGGTGTGGGCGCTCGTTTTCTGAGCGGCCGCGCTCCTGTGTTGGTGCCCGGCACTGATGACATCCCGCCGGGCGGATTTTCAACCTTTGACACGGCCTCGGTGCCCTCGAGCGGAGTGGCGCTCACGGCGGCACTCGGGCGAGCCGTTGGTCCGCTACGTATTGGCTTGGGTGCGACGTACGTACGCGAGGCCAATGGTGCGGTGGCTGACGATGCTACGCTGTTTGATATTGGCGTGGTGTATCCAGTGGGACCCATAAACCTTGCGCTCAATGTGCAGCACATCGGATCAACGCTTCGCTCCGCTCCGGTGGTCGGCTTCGTCGTTCAGCCGGAGATTGGCGATTCCCCGTGGCGGGCGGTGTTGGGCCTGGGCGGCGCCAACGCGCCGGTGGGCACCTTCGTGGATCTCTCGCTCTACTCGCAGGTGGCGATCGGCCAGAGCGGCAAGGTGCTGCCAGCGCTCGGTACGGAGCTAGCCTACGTGCCAGCCGAAGGTTTGGCTCTGGCTGGTCGGGTGGGGGTGCGTCGACCGGGCTTCCGGGCGGAGTCGGCGGTCACGGCCGGCATTGGGTTGTCGATCGACCGGTATTCGGTGGACTACGCGTTTGAACCGCTGATTGGTGCTCCGGACGCCCATCGCGTTGGGTTGCGGATTCGCTAAGTCCTTCGCACCCTCCTCGCCCGAAAGGGGTATATTGCATATTCCCTCCCAACCAGTTCCGAGGCTTTGCCCATGATGAACCTGTTGCTGCTCGCCGCCCTGATCGGGCCGTCTGCTTCCTCCGCTGTCACGCCGGACTCGACTCCGCCTGCGGCGCCGACCTCCACCTCGCTCGCCTCGGCCTTTGGCGCCTCGCTGGCGCTCTCAGGAGACTACGCGTTTGTCGGTGAACCGCGAGGCGGCCCATCGGGACAGGTGCACGTGTACCGCCGCGGGACGGCTGGCTGGCTCGCTGCGAGCAAAATCGCGTCGCCTGCGGGCATTCCGAATGACGGCTTCGGCGTGAGCGTGGCGGCGGATGGTTCCACGTTGCTGGTCGGGCGCGTTGGCGCACCCAATGGAGCCGATAGCGCACGCGGATCAGTGTTTGTGTATTCGCGGACGGCGGCTGGCGCATACGAGTCACTGGCCTCCTGGAACGAAGCCGGATTGGTGGCGCGTGCCGGCTACGGGAGTGCACTGCTGGTGCGCGGTGACATGGCGTTTGTAGGCGCCCCCCGTCACGAAAACGGTGCCGTCTTCATGTATCGCCGCGGGTCAGACGGCAGCTGGACGCCGGCCGGCCGCGTGCCTGCCGCTGACCTCACCGAGGGCGATTTGTTTGGCTCGTCGCTGGCCATGGACGGCAATCGACTGGTGATTGGTGCCCCGGGGCGCTCAACGGGCAAGGGCGCACTGTTCGTGTATACCGTAGACGGCAACACGGCTACGCCCGCCGGCATGCTTGTGTCGGCCGCCGCGGCAGATGGGTCACTGCTCGGTTCGAGCGTGGCGATCAGTGGCTCACGGATTGTGGCCGGTGCACCGGGCGCGTTTGCCACGGCTGGCCGCCGCGGAGCGACACTGGGCAGCGTCACGACGTTTGAGTACAGCGAGATCGCCGAGATTTGGCGCGAGCGACAGAGCTTTGTGCCATTTGAGGCCGGGGCGTCGCGCTTTGGCGCCAGTCTGGCCATCGCGGGCACCGAGCTGTGGGTGGGTGCGCCGGTGAGCCAGTTTGGTGCGGGTCGGATTTACCGCGTGCAGCCGGATGCACAGGGCGGCTGGGGCGCCATGACGACGCTCGCCGTCGGAGACATTGATGCTGGTGCAAGTTTTGGTGCCACGATTGCGGTGGCGGGCAACACGGCCGCCGTCGGTATGCCCAATGACGGCGGTGGCGGCGGAACCGTGATGTTCTTGTCGCGCAATGCCGCGGGTGCATGGCGCTCCACTGGAACCGTTTTTCCCGAACCCAATACGAAGGCCTTTGCGGCCGTGAAGGGCAAGGAAGTGATGTGCGGCGAGGGTGGCAAAGCGGGTGAGTTTGAGTGCGGCAACGCGTCGCTGTTGTCGTTCCTGCCGATTTCGGCCATTGGCGGCAAGCGCGGTACCAGCATGAATGACAACTGGGGCTGGACCGACCCGCAAACCAATCGTGAAATCGCGATTCTTGGACGCACCGACGGCACGTCGTTTGTAGACGTAACCGATCCGGCCAACCCGCGGTATCTGGGCGACCTGCCCAAGACGCGCGGCACGCCATCGGCGGCGTGGCGTGACATGAAGGTGGTAAACAATCATGCGTTCATCGTGGCTGACAACGCGGGCGAACATGGCATGCAGGTGTTCGACCTCACGCGACTGCGTACGGTGCGCACCCCGCAGACGTTCAAGCCTGATCTCACGTACGATCGCATCAACAGTGCGCACAATATCGTGTCCAACGAAGCAACCGGTTTTGTGTACGTCGTGGGTGCGTCGGGTGGCGGGGAAACGTGCGGCGGTGGCCATCACATGATCGATGTGAAGGATCCGAAAAAGCCGCGGTTTGCCGGCTGCTTTGGTGATGACAAGACCGGTCGGGCCGGCACCGGCTATTCGCACGATTCTCAATGTGTGCTGTACCGTGGCCCGGACGCGCGTTACGCCGGCAAGGAGATCTGCATTGGCTCCAACGAGACCGCGATCAGCATTGCCGACGTAACGGACAAGAAGAATCCGGTGGCCATTTCACGGGCTTCGTATCCGAACGTGGCGTACGCGCATCAGGCGTGGCTCACGGACGATCACAAGTATCTGTATCTCAACGACGAAGCCGACGAGTCGTCGGGACAAGGTGAAGCGGCCAAGGGCACGCGCACGCTGGTGTGGGACGTGCAGGATCTCACCGATCCGGTGCTGGTCAAGGAGCACGTTGGTACCACCAGAGCCATCGATCACAATCTCTACGTGAAGGGTGATCGCATGTACCAGGCCAACTACACGTCGGGGCTGCGCATTCTCGATATCAGTGATCCGCGGAATCCGAAGGAAGTGGGGTTCCTGGATACACATCCGGGTGACGACGGATCACCATCGTTCTCCGGTTCGTGGAGTGTGTACCCGTACTTCAAGAGCGGCGCGATTGTGGTAACGAGCATTGGCGAAGGTGTGTTCTTCGTTCGTGATCGCACCCGCCCCGTGGTGCAGTGAGGCACACGTTTCGTGTACCGTGGTCGGCCAGGCGCACTCGCGCGTTGCTGGCCACGGTGCTCGTGACTGTCGGCGCGAGTGGATTCTCTGCGGCACAGGCGCAGGAGCGTTTGTACGTGGTGAATCAGGCCGGTGCAACGATTTCGGTGATCGATCAGCAGAAACTCGCGGTGGACACCGTGATCGATTTGCAGACGCTCGGCTTCGGCAGCAACGCCAAGCCGCATCATGTGGTGGTTGAAGACGACGGCAGCTACTGGTACGTCTCGCTGATTGGTGCCGGTCGCGTACTCAAGTTTGATCGCGACAACGCGCTGGTAGGGCAGGTGGCGATGGAAACGCCGGGCCTGCTCACCCTCGACCCCGTACACGATTCGCTTTACGTGGGTCGCTCCATGACGGCGGTCAATCCGCCCAAGGCGCTGGGCGTGATTGCTCGCAAGCCATTCACCATGGACGAACAGGAAATCGTGATTCCGCGACCGCACGCGCTGGCGGTGTCTCTAAACGGCGAGTGGGTGCACACGGCATCGCTGTCGGAAAATCGCATTGCCAGCGTGGAAACGGCCACCGGTCGCGTGACGCTCACCACGATTCCGGGTGCGGCCCGGTCGCTGGTGCAGTTTGCGCTTTCACCGGACGGTCGCACGATGGTGGCCGGTGGTGAGTTGTCCAACACGTTGCTGGTGTTTGATCTCACGCAGCGTCCGCCGTTTGTTCCGGTGCACGAGATCACGCTGGAAGGCAAGCCATGGGAGCCACGCTTTTCCCCCGACGGTCGCACGGTGTATGTCTCGCTACTTACAAAAAACGCCATCGCCGAAGTGGATGTAAAATCGTGGACGCTGCGACGCACCATGACCGGTCGCATGGCGCAACCCTACGGCATGCTGCTCAGCGCCGATGGCAAATACGCCTTTATCAGCAACCAGAATGCCGGCGCCGTTATGGAAGGGCACAGTGGTCATGAAATGCACGGCATGGATGGCCGGTCGGCGAGTGATGGGTGGCTCACCGTGCTTGACCTCACCACCGGTACCGTCAAAACCACGATCATGCTCGGCAATGGCCCTACCGGTATGGGTGCTGCGCGCGCACGATGATGTGGTGATGATAAAACGTGTTTGGTATACCGCACGGACGTTGGCTGCACGCGCCGCGTCTCGCCCGCTGCGACTCGCTGCAGTGTGCGCCAGTCTGGCCACTGGCGTCGCTTGTACGCCGTCATCTCCAGCCATGGCGCCGCAGCCCGTGCCCATCAAGCAGCGCACCCCTGCGTCGCCTGTTTCGGGATTTCGTTTCACGCGCGCCGTCGCACCGTTTGTCGTGCGTGATTCCGCCGGCGAGCTCATGGCACAGCCGTTTCTGGGCGGGTTTGATGTGCCGCGTCCACAGGTAGTGGACATCGACGGCGACGGCGACCTCGATTTGTTTGTGCAGGAGCGCTCGAACGCGGTGATGTTCTTTGAGAACGTCAACGACACGTTTGTTTGGCGCACCGATCGGTATCTCGATTTGCCCGTGGGTGAATGGTACCGGTTTGTTGATCTCGATGGTGACAGCCTCCCCGACTTGCTCAGCGAATCGCCCACCAGCTACATCCGTGCGTGGCGCAATGTGGGCACGCGTAAAGATCCGCGCTTTGAGATCGCGGTGGACTCGTTGCGCAACAGCGATGGTGCACCGATTCCCGCTGATCGGCAGAATATTCTGAATGCCGTGGACATTGATTGCAACGGTCGCCTCGATCTGTTTCTCGGACGCGTATCCGGATCGGTGGATCGCTTCGAAGCGGTGCCGGGAACCGAGCGCAATGGGGTGCCGAGATTTGTGTTGCACACGGAACGCTTTGAAGACATCGAGATTCTGGGCCCGGTGCCGGGCGGCGTGCCCGGGTTGGAGCGCGGCAGCATGCGGCACGGCGCGAACACGCTGGCGTTCGGTGATATCGATGGCGATGGAGACGTGGACCTGTTCTGGGGCGATTATTTCGAAGCGGGTGTGCTGCTCATTGAAAATCGTTCCGACGGATGCACCATGCCCAACATGCGTGGTGCACCGGTGCAGTTTCCGCGTGGCACTCCGGTGCTCACCAGTGGTTACAACGCGCCCACGTTCGGTGATGTTACCGGCAACGGTTTGCCCGATCTCTTGCTGGGCGTGATTGGTGGGTCGTATTCGCCGCGCACCACGGCCGTCGACAATCTGCTGCTCATCACGCAGCGTACGCGTGGTGAGTTTGCGCTGACAACGCGACGGTTGATTCGCACGATTGACGTTGGATCTGAAGCCATGCCGGTGCTGGCCGATCTGGATGGTGACGGAGACCTCGATCTGCTCGTGGGCAACAAGATTGCGCCCGACACCGATACCACCGGTACGATCACGTGGTTTGAGAATGTCGGGTCGGTCACGGCGCCGTCGTATGTGGAGCGAGGGCTGTTGCCGGTGCGCGGTGAGTTTCACTATGCGCCGGCCGTGGCGGACCTCGACGGCGACGGCCTGAAGGATTTGGTGCTGGGCACCTGGCGTGATGTGGTGCAGTGGTGGCGGAACACCGGAACGCGCAACAACCCCAGCTACACGCTGGCCAACAGTGCCTTGATCACGCTCACGCGTGGCAGCAACACCGCGCCCACATTTGCTGATCTCGATGGAGACGGAGATCAGGACATGATGGTGGGAGAGGCGTCGGGTCAGCTCAACTTCTATCGCAACGTTGGCACACGTTTGGTGCCGCGGTTTGAACTGGTGAGCGATGTGTTTCAGGAGATCGATGTGGGACGTCGCAGCGTACCGGTTTTCGCTGACCTCGACGGCGACGGACGCACCGATCTGTTGCTGGGCAGCGAGGACGGCGGCGTACAGCTTTGGCGCAACGTGAGTAATGCCTCCGAGGTGCGATTTGTGCGCGGCGATAATCTGGCAATCCCAACTGGCACATTTTCGAGCGTGGCCGTGGGAGATCTCGACGGTGACGGTGATCTCGATATCGTGATCGGCACATCGTCTGGCGGTTTGTTGTACTTCGAGAATCGCAGTAACTAACGGCCCCTCGTTCCCTGGTCCCTGACATCATGTCTCTCTCGCTCGCTGTTCGGCGCGTTATTGCCGTCGCCGCGCTGCTCATTGCACCGTCGGTCCTGGTATCACAGCAAACCACGCCAATACCTGAGCGCACCATCCGTCGCGACATCCCGATCACCAACGCCATTCGTCGGGCCTTTGAAGCCGGCACGCGCGACTCAAGCGGACGCCCCGGTCGCAATTATTGGCAGCTGCGCACCGACTACACCATCAATGTGCGACTCGATACGGCCACGCACCGGCTCACCGGTCGCGAGTCGGTGGTGATTCACAACAACAGTCCAGACTCGCTGTCTGTAATTGGACTTCGTCTGGATCCGAATCACTTTCTCGGTACCGTGCCGCGCGCCGCGAGTTGGGTGCTCTCGGAAAACACCGATGGCATGGTGATCACCAAACTGCAGGTGGACGGTATTCCGGCGCGTCTTACACTACCTCCTCGCAGTCCGGGGATTCTCGCTGCGCCGAATACGGAGCCGTTTCTGATCGGCGCGAGCAGCACGGTTGCCCGGGTGCAGCTCATGCAACCGATTGCGCCACGTGAACGCGTGACGTTGGACATTGAGTGGAACCACAAGCTGCCGGGCGGTCCGGGTGCGGGACATCGCATGACACAGCGCTGGGCCGACTCGCTGTATCAGCCCACACAGTGGTATCCGCGTGTGGCCATGTACGACGACCTGCGCGGCTGGGACGCGGAGCTGTATCTCGGTCCGTCGGAGTTCTTCAATGTGTTCGGGTCGTTTGATGTGCGTATTG
Organism: Gemmatimonadales bacterium; assembly: GCA_038203945.1. Lineage (GTDB taxonomy): Bacteria > Gemmatimonadota > Gemmatimonadetes > Gemmatimonadales > Gemmatimonadaceae > JAABRT01. The sequence continues at coordinate 6,179 of JBBRDJ010000018.1, read as the reverse complement.
ACGCGCCCGCCGGTTGGTTGGTAAGTGGTACTGGTGTGCTGCAGAACCCTGACGAGGTGCTCACCGCAACGGCGCGAGAGCGATTGGCGCAGGTGACTCGCAGCGACGCCAACACAATGATCGTGGGGCCTGATGAAATCGGCCCCGGTCGTGCGACGGCGATGGGCGATGCCAATGGTCGGCTGGTGTGGCGATTTGTGGCCGATTCGGTCAATGACTTTGCATGGGCCACGGCGCGCAAGTTCGTGTGGCAGTCCACGCGCGCCACAATTCCGGGTAAAGGTCCGGTGCCGATTCACATGTTCTACCTACCGGGACGCGCGAATCTGTTTGCCAATGCTGGACCGATCACGCGGCACGCCCTCGAGTACTACTCGGCGCTCTGGTTTCCGTACCAGTTTCCGCAGCTCACGCTGCAGGACGGACCCAGCGCGGGTATGGAGTACCCCATGGTGATCAACTCCAATCAGGGGGCCGCAGATCACGAGGCGGCGCATCAGTGGTGGCCCATGGTGGTTGGGACCAACGAAACGTGGTATGGCTGGATGGACGAAGGATTCAATCAATACATGAACATCCTCTCCAATGCAGACGCAGCCGGACGCGAGCCGGTACTCAACACGCTCGGCCAGTCATACGGAACCACCGCCGGCAATGAAGCAGAGCCGCCAATGATGTGGAACGCGAACTATGCGGGCCCGCAGTTCTACGGATTCACGACATACCGCAAAACACCGCTCATGCTTTCCATGCTGGGTGGCATCGTGGGTGATTCGGCTGTGCAACGCGCGCATCGCGAGTGGGCCACGGCGTGGATGTACAAGCATCCGTCACCGTGGGATTGGATGTTCTCAATGAATCGCGCCTTGGGGCGTGACCTTGGCTGGTTCTGGAACGGCTGGCTGTTTGGTACCGAGAGCGTGGATGCGCGCATCAGTAACGTGTCGGTAAGCGGCGGCATCACACAGGTGTCGGTGCGACAGGACGGGCAGATGCCGTCTCCGGTTATCCTCGAGGTAAAGTTTGCCGCGTCTGGTCCGGCCCTTGCGGCAATGCCAAACGTGGTGATGACGGATGATGTCACAGCGCTGGTGACGTATCCGGTGGATGTGTGGTTTGCCGGCAGTCGAACGTTCACGGCGTCGCTGAACTTTGGCGCGCGCACGATTGAACGGATCACTTTTGATCCGGGTTGTCGGTTTCCCGATCGGAATCCGGGCGACAATGTGTGGGTGCAGGGCGCGGGCAGCGTGGGCAGCGAAGCCGCGAGCTGCGCTCGATGATCAAGGCGCTGCGCGTACCGGAGCGACTCTTTGCGCTCGCCATGTGGACCGTGTCGCTCCTGTTCGCCAGCTTCCTGATCGGTCTGGGCGGCAAGCTGGTGAGTGATCTGCCCGGTGTTGAACAACGCGTTACGTTGGACGAGTTCATCGACCAGTCGCGCATGCCCGTGCTGGTGCAACGCGCCGACTCGCTGCGCGACGCCGAGCGTGATCTGTCTGCGGCGCGGGAGCGCGCGCAGCTCGGCCTGGCGGCAGCCAACAATGCCTATACATCCGCGCGCGCGAGTTTTACCAACTGGATCGCAACGCGCACGGCCACCACCGACCCGGCACAGGACCCCGAGGTGATTTCCCGAAACCGGGAGCTCGATGTATTGCGAGACGCGGCGCGCGAACGCGAGGAATCGCTCGAGCTGATTGATGTGCAACTCCTGACACTGATTCAGTCTCAGCGTCAGGTCAACTTGCAGCAGGAAGAGCTGCGCGACGATGCACGGACGGCGTTCGAGCGTGCGCAGTTCTGGCATGAGCTGAAGATCTTTGGCATTCGGCTGGCGCTCACGTTGCCGCTGCTCTTGATCGCCGCCTGGATGATCGCCCGCAAACGGCGCAGCGACTACTGGCCGCTTTATCGGGGCTTCGTATTGTTCGGGGTGTTCGCATTTTTTGTGGAGTTGGTACCGTATCTGCCGAGTTATGGCGGGTACGTGCGATATGGCGTGGGCATTATCGCGTCGGCCGTAGTCGGCCACTACGCGATTCGTGCCATGCGCGCGTACTTGGCGCGTCGCGCGACCGAAACGCAGCGTACCGAGTTGGAGCGCCGTAGCAGCTTGCAGTATGAGGAGGCGCTCAAACGCATGGACGCCGGTGTGTGTCCTGGCTGTGAGCGGGCCATCGCGGGTGGGAAGGCCGGTACGTCGAACTATTGCGTGCACTGCGGCATGATGTTGTTCAATGAGTGCAATGCGTGCGACACGCGAAAAAATGCGTTCTTTCAGTTTTGTCCGGCCTGCGGCGTCACGGCCGATGCGCTGCAGGAGCTGTCACCGGTGGTGTGAGCCACAACGAACGGGTGGGCACTGCACATCCTACTTTCGAGCGATAGTGCAAATCGTGTGATGTGCGTAGCATCCAGTTGCGTCGAATGAGGCGCAACAACCACAGTCGAATCGGTCGTAACTGATTCGCTGGCGCACTTTCCCTACCGGTGGCGATACCATGTACATGACTTCACAAACCGCGCAGCAGCTCGACCGCGCACTCGATGATGTGCAGGCTGGAACACCGATCGGCGAGGTGTGCCGCGCCTTTGGTGTGTCCGAACCAACTCTGCGCGATTGGCAGCGAGCGGTGCACGGCATCGAGTCGGAGGATCCCGGCAGTCTGCCGGATGCGCAGCGGGAGATCAGAAGGCTTCGGCGACAAATTTCGGCGCTGACGGCTGACAAACGTGCCCTGGTTGAAGCGCTGGTGCGCGTCTGGTGACACGCTGGTCGGCGTCGCGGTCAGCAACGCACTCGTTTACGAAAAGGCGCAGCTATTCAGCTTACGTCGCCAGCGTGCTTGCGCCTGGGATTGGCTTACAAGCATCAATGCAGACGTCATAGATCGTTTCCGGTATCATGGTATGACGAATACGCCGCGAGCATCGTTGGCGGACAAGACAACAGCGCTGGAGCGCTCCGAGCTGGAGCAGGGCCGGCTTGCGGTAATCGGCGCCATAACCTCGGGTTTGGGACATGATCTAAGGAACGCGATCATGCCGGCCTTGCTGCGCTTGGATACGCTCACCGCCTCCGCCAACCTGACCAACGAAACGCGTCGACAGCTACTGGAAGTCCGATCCAGTCTGTCCTTGTTGCAGGGTCTCGCCTCAGGACTGCATTTGCTCGCCTCCGACGCCGAGGCGCCACCAGTGGTCACCGGACACACGGAACTGCACCGCTGGTGGCACGATGTCGAACCGTTGGTGCATGCTGCTACATCCGCCGGTACGAGCGTTGAATCAGATGTGCCAGACACTCTGCCTACAGTCTCAGCGCCGCCCAACCTGCTGGCGCAGATTGCGCTTGCTCTCGTCTTGCATGCCCGAGAGAGCATGCACGCTAGTGAGTCTCCACAACTCAGAATCTCGGCGGCTCAAACCACGCTCGGTGCGTCGATTACTCTTGAGTTTCGTGCACGGGCTCAGGCTGGAGTTGAGGCCGTTCAAAGCCAGTTTGCAACGTCACCTACGGCAACAAGTGACTCGAAAGCCGGTCTGACGTTGGACAACCTGCAGTTGCTCTTGACCGAGCACGATGGTAACCTGACGCGTCTTGAGTGTGATGCGAGCGGAGCCGTCTTCACGATCGACCTGGCGGCGGTTGCGAGTGACAGTCCGACCGTGAGCAACCCCACGCCGAGCGCCCGTGTCGAACTCACCGACCTGCGGCAGCGCGCCGTGGCGCAGTTCGTGCTGGCGCAGAAGGGGTATACCGAATGGACGTCCGCCAAGAACGGGAGCAGCCCAGGCAGCCCGGGCAGACCAAGCGTCATTGTGTGCGATGCCGCTTCGGTTCAGGGAATCATTGACAGGTTGCCGCCGGACGCAGCGGCCAACGGCTCGCCTAGCCTGATTGTTGTCGGAACGCCGCCGATGATACCGCTCAAGGCCGCGCATGTGACATGGATCGCACCTTCACAACTCGGGCTGCTCTCGAGCGTCCTGCCGTGATTGCCGCAGTCAGTACATCGGGTTCCACCGATGACTCACGTGATGCTTTTCCGCATGCGGGTAATGACGCGTTCACCGTGATGTGCATTGACGACAACATCTCGCTGATTGACGCGCTCGAGAGCCGCTTGATGCTGGAGTCCGGATTTGCCGGCATGATTCGCGCTGATGTATTGAGTGAGGCGGTAGCCGTTGTTGTTGACCAATCGCCAACTGTGATCCTGCTCGACTACGATCTGCCGCACGGTCTCGATGCGTTGCAGCTACTCCAGCGTATCGTGCGTGCAGTGCCGGGTAGTCGTGTGATCATGTTTACCGGGTATCCGAAAGCTCAGCTCATCTCGGATAGCATCAGTCTGGGCGCGTGGGGGTTTGTCTCGAAAGGAACGGAGACGGACCGACTCATCTCGGCCATCCACCGCGTGAGACATGGGGAAGTGGTTGTTGAGCTGGATGCCTGAGTGGCCACTATTGGTTCAGCGCCTTCGCCGTTCCGCTTCGTCGATACGTGCAAACAGCGCGCCCGAACAAATCGGACGCGCTGCGGTTACATCTGGACTGGACCGACCAGCTTACGGCGTGGGGGCCTGTCTGTCAGAGAACCAGAACGCCTCAATGCCTGACGACTGCTTGCGGGTTAACACAATCGTATACGATACGCCTGCCTCGAGATTTATATTTGGCAGCGCAAGCAGCTCGCGATTGCCATCGTCGCTCCGGAACTCAAGCGTTCCCGACCACGGCGCAACGTCTTCAAATCCTTCGTCGTCGCCATATTCCACGTCGAACAGCGTTTCACCACCCTGCGCCACGACATTGACTTCTTCCGTGCCACGAGCTGCGTGAATAACGCGCACATGCGCCTTGGTATTGTCAGACGAGATATCGTCCCGCAAGATTCGCGTCCGTAGCTCACCACCGTCTTCCTCTCGGAGTACGACCATGGTGTAGCGATAGCCATTGATCAGCAACTCACGATTCGTTTCCAGCGGTGAATATGTACCATTATTGGCGCCGGAGACTTCGAAACGATTCCAGTTGTTGTCAATCGCCTGGTAGTCAGAGACGTTCTGATAATCGACCGCGGGTAGCAGCTGCATGTTGTCACCGCGTATTGTGAGCTGACTCACGTCCGACGCGGCGTTGACCACACGCACGAGTGCAACGTCGCGGTTGTCCGCTGCGTCGCCCGACATGGACGTGGCAACCGTACCGTCAGCCATTTCCGTAGTGACATCACCCTCGGTTTGCGCATCACCACCGCAGGCTGCGACTAAGAACGCGCCCAGCAACACCACCGGCGTTCGAATTGCTTTCATCATAATTTCAAATCCGCGTTAGAGGTCGAAGGAAACCGCTGCCGGCGAAAGCGCCAATAACCGCAACCTTCTTGTACCACTGCCAAGGAAAGTACGAAACATGATGGCTCGCGGTCATTCGTCAATCGAGCGATTTCTTTCTATCTCATAAGGACGGTGTGTCGTGACGCAGGTTACAGGTACACGCCGTGCGCTGTCCGTGCGCTGTCCGTACGCGGCTATTCGGCGCGCAACAATCCGCGGCGAAATGCAATCATCAACGCTTGGGTACGGTCGCGCGCATCCAGCTTGCCCAGAATCGCCTTGACGTGCGCCTTCACCGTACCCTCGCTGATGCAGAGCGACTCGGCCACTTCAAGGTTTGATTTTCCCTCGGACAGGCACCGCAGCACTTCGGTCTGTCGCGGCGTGAGCACATCAGCCGCCACGTGGTCCGCCAGCTTGGCGGCGATCTCAGCAGAAATCACCCGGTTGCCAGCCCGCACCGATCGAATCGTGCTCACCAGCTGCTCGGAACCAACGTCCTTGAGCACGTAGCTGGAGGCGCCGGCTCGCAGTCCACGGAATACCTCTTCGTCGGTATCGTAGGTTGTGAGCAAAATCACTTTCGCATCTGAATTGATTTGGCGCATGGCGTGCGTGAGCTCGGAGCCATCCATCGGGCTCATGCGCACGTCGACAATCGATACGTCTGGAGTCAGCTCCTGAAACAGTTTGAGCGCGGTGGCACCGTCACCCGCTTGTCCGACTACCTCGATGCCGTGACCTGACAACACGGCGGCCAGGCCCTCGCGAACAATGGCCTGATCATCGACCAGCAGAACTCGTATTGTCGACGGCGACATGGTAGCTCAGAGA
>JBBRDJ010000017.1:0-45592 GCA_038203945.1 Gemmatimonadales bacterium | reverse complement strand
CCCTCTTCCTGATCGAGGGCGGTCTCCACGAGCAGTCGAACCTCGCCGCGCGGCGAGAGCAGGAGATCGGTCACGTTGTCGGCAAGCGAGCGGTCGGCATTTACCGCGGCGAGATAGCGTGGCGTGCCACCGAATATTCCGTACACCATCGCGCGGTCACGAAGCGTCCTGAACGGTGCGAGTTCCGCCGAGTGCCAATACGAGAATGGTTGCAACGTGTGCTGCCAGTCGAACCGACCGTAGAGGGGCGACCCACCGCTGGCGAGGGCTTCCATGGTGTTCACGGCCGATCCGGCCAGCACAAGGAGCAGGGGGAGACGGCCTCCGGCGGCTCGCTTCAGCTCCCGGCTCTCCCACACCGCGTTGAGCTCTGATGCAACCGCCGCCACGCCCGCCTCTCCATCGGCCAGATACTGGAACTCATCCAGGACGACGACGGTGGGAAGCGGAACGTCGGCCAGGGCCCGGTCCGTTGCGACATCGATCAACAGGCGAAAAACAGCCCACCAGCTTGGGAAATCAACCGGCGACAAATTTTCGCCCCGCCAGGCGCCAAGCTCCTGCACGAGTTGTCGCCGATTGAGCTCGGGGGTGGTGCGGGCAGCCGTAAAGAGAAAGAGGTGTTCGGCGTTCCACGTGTTGGTGAGGAGGAACGTCTTTCCGACTCGGCGCCGGCCCGTCACCAGCGCAAGCGCGGGTCGGCCTCGCTCGAGAAGTGCAACCAGTTCCTGGCGCTCCGCGCTACGGTCGATCAGCGCATCGGGACGATCTGTACGGGATGACATGCATGTAACTATAGCTGCATGTAATCACGATTGCCAGCATCTGTAGTTGCAAGTAGCAGTCGTAGTTCCGTTCTATTGCCACATTCGAACACTCGAAAACCCCCAGCCCACCTATCTTCCACCCATGTCCCGCCCCACGCCGCCCTCCATCGACTTCCGCGCCGGACTGGCGGTGTTGCATGGCGTCGCCGCTGCCAATGCACCATCGTGGATGCAGTTTGATCCGCGCCTCAACGCCCTCGTGGCGGCGGGTTCGCGCTATCCTGAGCTGCGCGACTGGGCCATTGAGCGGGGTATTGAGCCGGCGTCGGGGCAGCCGTGGACATTCGATGCCCCGCTGCTCGATCCACGCACGCCGCGCGACGCACAGGCCGATGCGGTCGCACGATGGATTGCCGCCGGACATCGCGGCACGGTGGTGCTGCCAACGGGAGCGGGCAAGACACTCGTCGCACTGCTCGCAATCCACCGCACCGGGCTCAATGCCTGTGTGATCGTGCCCACACGCGCCTTGGTATCGCAGTGGTTCACACAGCTGGCCGACGCATTTGGTGCCGAACATGTCGGCGCTTTTTACGGCGACGAGAAAGAGGTGCGCGCGCTCACCGTCACCACCTACCACTCGGCGTTTTCGCTCTTCGAACGCCACGGCGCACGATTCCCGCTCATTGTGTGTGACGAAGTGCATCATCTGGCCGACACCGCGCAGGGCGAGTCGCGCACTCGACTCGATGCGCTGCGCATTGCGCCTGCCTCCCACCGACTTGGACTCACGGCCACCTACCCGGACGCACAGGATGCGTCACTGGTGAAGACGCTGGGTCCGGTGGTCTACCGGCGAAGCATCGGTGAAATGACAGACGCCGAACTCGCACGCTTTGCGCTCGAGCGCCGATACGTGGACCTCACGCCCGCCGAGCGGGCTCGCTATGACGCGGCCACGGAGCGATTCGAGTCGTATGCGCTCTCCAGCGGCTGGCGTTCAAACGCCGATTCGCCCGACGAATCCTGGAAGCGATTTGTGGCCAGTGCGCGTCGTACGCCAGCGGCCCGACGCGCACTGTATGCGTTTCGCGAACGGGAGCGCGTTGTTCGTATGGCCGACGCAAAGTTCGATGAAGCCGCGCGCCTGCTGCGCATGTTTCCCAACGAACAGAGCGTCCTGTTCTGCGGCGGCACGGACGTCGCCATGGAAGTGTCGCGACGATTCGCCATTCCACTCATAGGCGCCACCACTCCGGCCTCCGAGCGTCACGCGATTCTGGCAGCCATGCAGAGCGGTAGCATCCGCGCCGTCGCGTCGGTGAAAGTGCTCGATGAAGGGTGGGACGTTCCCAATGCCAAGCTCGGCATTGTGCTCGGCGATTCCACACGCGGTGGAACGCGACAGCATACGCAGCGGCTGGGTCGATTGCTGCGTCGTCAGGGCGATCAGGTGGCGTCGTTGTTTGAAGTAGTCGCCGCTGGAACATGGGAGTTCTTCGCGTCACAAAAACGCAGCGCGGGCGTGCGTCGCGTCGCAGAAGGACAACTTGGGTTTGGACTGTAACTGTCACGCATGCTACATCACTGCACGCGTCAACGCGTTACATGCTGAGTCGCATAACATGCTGAGTCGCATAACATGCTAAGTCGCATCGCATGCTGAGTCACCTCGCATGCTAAACCGCATCGCATGCTGAGCCGCGCGCAGGTTGACCCGTTCGTGCGCGTACACGCGGGTGAGGTGCGCATTGCGTATCTGGCCGACCCGTCCGGACGCATTGTGCCCTTTCTCGATCGCTTGCTGCGACTCACGCGCCGACTCGAAGGGCAGCCGCTTGACGTAATCACCGAAGCGCTGCGCCGACAGGAGCGACGCGTGCGCGATGCCTCTCGACTGGCCGGCATTTCGCGCACGCTGGTGGAGTGGTGCGACTTTGTCACGCCACCCGGCTCGGAAAAGCTGCACGAATGGCGAACGCAGACGTTTGCGGCGCGCGGGCTCTTGTGGCCGCCGGTTCCCGGTGACGCGTTGCAACCGTACGCCGAGGCGGCGGAGCGGTCGGGCATAAGTGCGGCGGCGCTGCAGCAGGGATTGTACGACGACCGCCTCGGCGCGCGTCGCCTGCTGCGTGTACCGGCGGTTGATGGACGGGCGCTGCTGGCGCGTTACAATCTCGAGCTCGCGCGCGGTGTGCTGCGCGATGCCGTGCGAGTGGAGCTCGTTGCCCGTGGCGGCTGGCGCCATGTGTTTCGCGCCGTCAAGGCGGCCGGTTTGATGCACGAGCTGTTGCGTTCGGGCAAGCGCTATCGCCTTGTGCTTACCGGGCCGGCTGCGGCGTATCTTGTGCGACCCACACGCTACGGCGTGCGGTTTGCGCGTGTGCTGCCGGTTCTCGCGCGCTCCCCGGGCTGGCGCGTGCAGGCGGAGCTGCTGCGCAATGGAGAGTTGTGTCAGCTGCGTTTGGGTGGTCGCGCCCGAGCCTTGGCGGGCACGGCACCGCTGGGTGGTGAACCCAAACGCGAGCGCTACGACTCGGCGTGGGAGCGAACGTTCGCGCGTGACTTTCGCGCGTCCTCGTGGGCCACGCGTGAGCAGTGGCAGCTCTCCCGCGAACGCTCACCACTGTCGGTGGGCGGCAGTGTATTCCTGCCCGACTTCACGTTGCGCCACGCCGACGGACGCGAAGCCGCGGTAGAGCTCGTTGGTTTCTGGACACCCGAATACCTCACCACAAAAGTGGCCAAGGTGCGTGCCGCCGGTGACGCACCACTCGTGCTGGTGGTGGCAAAGTCTCTCGCGGTTGGTGATGCGGCAGCTGAGCTTGCTGAGGTGGGCGGCGATCGCGTGGTGTGGTGCACCAAACATCCGCGTATTGGTGATGTCATGCGACTGGTGGAACAGGTGGCCAGAGCAGTATCGTGACTGATCATCCCATGCATGCACACGCCGTGCTGATCACACGCTTTTACACCGCTTTCCAGCAGCGCAACGCTGTGGGAATGGCCGCGTGCTATCACGTTGACGTTCACTTCTCCGATCCGGTGTTTCCGAATCTGCACGGACGTGAAGCCGGCGCGATGTGGGGCATGCTCTGCACACGCGGTCGCGATCTCACGCTCGAGTTTGCCAATGTGCACGCAGATAATGAACGTGGCAGCGCCGACTGGACCGCGCACTACACATTCTCCGCCACGAAACGGCACGTCACCAATCGCATACACGCATCGTTTGCATTCCGCGACGGGCTCATTCAGCGGCACATTGATCGCTTCTCACTGTATGCGTGGACAAGACAGGCGCTGGGCCCGACAGGTTTGCTGCTCGGCTGGTCGCCACCACTGCAATCGCGCGTGCGACAACAGGCCGCAACATCACTCGCGCAATGGATCGCCCGGCCGTAGCCGAGTGTACGTGTGAGTGTTCGCGTAGTGTCTGCACATTGCCAGCAGTTGTCACACACCGGAGATCGCATGCCGTTTCTCGACACCAACGCCAGCCCCAAAACACAGCTGTTCTATTCGGACCGCGGCACTGGAAACCCGGTGGTGCTCATACACGGCTGGCCACTGAGCCACCGCATGTGGGATGCGCAGATCAATGCGTTGCTCGACGCGGGGTATCGCGTGATCGCCTACGACCGACGCGGCTTCGGACAGTCAGGGCATCCAAACGGTGGCTACGAGTACGACACGTTTGCAGCCGATCTCAACGACCTGCTCTCCACGCTCAACCTGCAGCACGTGGCACTGGCCGGCTTCTCCATGGGCGGCGGCGAAGTGGCGCGCTACATCGGTCGCTACGGTACGGAACGTATTGCTCACGCCATGTTGTTGGGCGCGGTACCTCCGTTTCTGCTCAAAACTGACAACAATCCCGATGGTGCGCCGCAGGAACTCTTTGACGGCATGATCGACGGCGTGAAGAAAGATCGCATCGCGTTCTTTGAAGAGTTCTTCCAGAACTTTTTTAACTGGACGCCCGGCAGCGGTTCGCCGAGTGATGACGCAGTGTTATATGCAAAGACAGTCGCGTGGAGCGCGTCATCGATGGCCATGCAGCAGTCCATCACCGCGTTCGGCACCACGGACTTTCGCGAGGATCTCACAAAGTTCGACGTCCCCACGCTCATTGTGCATGGCGACGCCGATCGCATTGTGCCAATCGAGATCTCGGGCAAGAAGTCGCACGCGGCGATTGCCGGCAGTCGTTACGAAGTGCTGCGTGGTGCACCGCATGGTTTTTCTGCGACGCATGCGGCAAAGCTGAGTGAACTCATGATTGATTTTCTCAAGTCGTGAGCGGCTTCGGCACAGCAGCGTGAGCGGGATCGCCCAAGCCAATAACGGCGGTTCCAGCGCACACGGTCATTCATGCGTGCCGCCTTGGATCACACCGCAACCCCCGCCTCCCGCAACGCCCGCGCCGCACGGTTCCGCCCTTCGGCCAGCAGGCCCACCACCACATCATTCGGCCCCGTCTCCTCACGCTGCTGCTCGCGCGCCGTGATCACCGCCGAACGCAACGTGTAAAGTACACGCGCGGTGTACGGCAACTCGCCGCCATCGAAAATCGGTTTGCCCAAAGGCGGCATGATGCGCTCAGCACTTTCACGCAGCGCGCCGATGTCCACCGACGCATGCTCGAGCAGCAGCACTGACGGCTCGGCGCCTTCATCACACAACACGAACAGCAGGTGCTCCGGGCCTACCTGTTTGTGTCCACGCACACGTGCCTCATGTTGCGCGGCGCTCAGCAGCGTGACCACAGCCACTGAAAACGGCGGCCCGTCTATAGGCGCGGCCAGCGACTGACGCGCACGACGCACCATCAGCATGCCGATGATCACCAGTACAAGGGACGCCACAAGTGGCACCCACACAACAGCACTCACGGCTGCCGAGGACGCCCGATCTGATATTCCCTGGGCGGAATGTTACCCTGCAAGTTCTGCACGAAATAATCCCAGCGGCGACGCATGATGTACGCACCATCGGCACCAAAACCATGTCGCGCATTCGGCAGCATGAGCAGATCGAAATCCTTGCCGGCTTTCATGAGCGCGTCCGCCACCAGTAGTGTGTTGGACGGCGGCACGTTGTCGTCCATCATGCCGTGAATGAGAAAGAGCTTACCCTGCAACTTTGATGCGTGGGTCTGGTTGGCTTCGTCGGCGTAGTTGTCGGTGTCGCCGTTACGCACCAGCAAGCCCTGATAGCGCTCGCCCCAGTCGTCTTCGTAGTTGCGGTTGTCGTGATTGCCCGACTCCGCAATGCCCACCTTGAAGAAATCCGGTGCACGGAACATGGCGGCGGCCGTGGCGAATCCGCCACCGGAATGGCCCCACATACCAGCCTTGTCGATATCAATAAACGCGTAGCGTGATGCAAGCTCCTTCATGCCCGCCACCTGATCGGGAATGGTGTTGTCACCCATGCGTCCGTAGTACGCGTCGTGAAAGGTCTTGCTGCGGCCGGGCGTGCCCATGCCATCGATTGCGACCACCACAAAACCCAGCTCGGCCAGCGCCTGATGATCGTTGCGCGACGGCGTGAAGCTGCGCGAACCCACACTGCCCGACTGCGGTCCGGGATAGATGTAGTTGATGACCGGATACCGGCGCGTGGAATCCATGTTCGTGGGTGTGAACATGAGTCCGTAAATGTCCGTGCTGCCATCACGCGCTTTCATGGTCACTGGCAGGGGCGGCTTCCAGCCGCTGGCCACCAAACGCGAAAGGTCTGCACGCTCCATCTCGCGCAGCACACGTCCGGTGTTGGCATCACGCACCACCGACACAGGTGGCGTGTCGGGCGTGGAATACGTGTCTGTGAAATATTTGGCATTGGGTGAGAGCGATACGGTGTGATGCGACGCTTCGGGCGTCAGCAGCACCTGATTCCGACCATCAAATCCAATGCGATACAAATGCTGGAAGTACGGATCGCGTCCCGCTTCCTTGCCCACTGCCGTAAACCAGATCTGCCGAGTTTTTTCATCGATGCGCACAATCTCCGTCACGTTACCCGTGCCGGTGGTGATACGATTCTTGAGCACGCCCGTGGTGAGATCGTACAAATACAAGTGCACCCAGTCGTCGCGCTGTGACCACCAGATAACCTCATTCGATGCGGGCAGCACACGCCACAGATTTTCCGCCAGCGACGCATCGCCAATCTGCGTCTTGCTGCTGTCCTCGAGCACGGTGCGCACCGCACCGGTAGTTGCATCAGCGATGCGGAGCGTCGCATTCTTGTGATCACGCGAGCTCGAAATAAACGCCACCTTGCTCCCGTCGTTGTACCACTGCAAATCACACACCGAACCGCCGCACGCAATGTGATCGCTCACCGTGGAGCGATGCGCATCGGGCGGCATCTGCAACCGCGTGACACGCGATCCGGCGGCCGCACTGCGATCAATCATCACTCGGCTCACACGAAAAATTACGCTGTCGCCCGGCACCGGATACTTCCACGACTGCAACTTTGGATTACCAACATTGGTGGACACCAGATGCATGTCCGTCACACCACGACCGTCGTGCTGGAACGTGGCAATCTTTCGCGAGTCATCCGACCAGCTGACAATTGCATTGGCGCTGTGTGTCCAGCCCGCGTTGTCTGTCGCGTAGCCAAAGTCCTCCATGCCATCGGTGGTCAGCTGTGTCTCGTCACCCGTGCTCAGATCCTTGCCCCACAGGTTGAACGCGCGAATGAACACCGCGTAGCTGCCGTCGGGTGACACACTGGAGTTTCGTGGCGCGTCCATGTGTGTGCTGGCCGGCGCCTTGGCGCAACTGTACGCGCGCAAATCGCAGTTGTACGACGTGCCGCGCACCGAGGCCGTGAGCGTGCGGGCATCGGCCGACAGCTCAATCGCCGGAAACGGCAACCGCTTCCCGTCAATGGCCGTGCCACTCGCCGAGGACAGCGCCGTGGCCAGTCGCACATGATCAAACGCGACCTCGCGTGTGCGACGCGCCGGATTCACGATCACGAACTCGGCGCCATCAGCAGTCGTGGCGCGATAGTAGAGTCGTCCGTCGGGCAACCACGAGACGCGGCCAGCGGTGCCGCTCACCAACGGCGACGTGCTGGCGCCGAGCATGCGTTCAGCGCGCGCGTAGTCGAGTGCGGTGAGTTGACGGGGCTGCGCCGATGCCACGAGCGGCAGGGTAAGCGCACAAACGACGAATGAGACTCGAAGCAATGGCATGGTTCTCAATACGGAGGAGGGGCGGGACAGACGACCTTGAGAAGTATAGGACAATTCGTCAGCTCGAGAGCAGCGTGATCATGGCGCCATTGTCCATACCGCTCGCTCCGGGCGGTGGTCCGTCGTCGCGCTTGGGGAGCACACCGAAAATCATCGCTTCATCGAATGCTCGCTGAACCGCGCGCAACAGTCCGTCCATCTCGTCGTGCGTTTTGGCCAATGCACTTTTGTACGCCCACCGACCCCAGTACCCCGAGAGCGCCGCAATGCCTGCGGCTACGCCCACGCCCGGGCCAATCGCCACCAGCGCCGAACCGGCGGCCACTCCCAACCATGTGCCCGCAGCACCACCAAACACCACACCCAGTGTTCCCATGGCCCATCCAGTATCACGCAGGTTTTTGCGCTGCCCCTTTCGCAAATCGCCGCTGATCATAACCTCGCACGCGGGACGCTCCGGCGTGCCACGAGCGGCCAGCGTGATATTGAGCTCGTACAAGCCAATCAGAGTGCACCGATATAGCAAACGGGGGACCAAGCTGACTTGGTGCGCAGAAGGCGTAGACGCCCATTCGTACGCCGTTGGCACCCTGAACCGAAGAATACCGCCGTCCAGCGGATGTCCGCCCACTGCTGATTCCAGTGACAGGTGGTACGGCTTGGCCGTGGCCACGCGTCCCAGCGCCTCCAGCGTAGCGCGCGGCGACGCCGTGATCGTACGCGAGACGCTGATGCTGCGTGCGGTCACGCCCAGAAACGTGGTAAGGCGACGATCTTCCTGTTCGCTCACGAGCACAGGCGCGCCGGCCGCCTGCGACTGCCGTTCGGCCAGGGCAATGGCCACGTACTGCCGAGAAATGCCGGCGTCCACCGCCGACGCTTCCACATCGCGCGCCAAATACCCGCGTTCATGGCCCACCGCCTCCTGCTGCGTGGTCTGGTCGCGATTGATCGACACGTTGCGCTCCATGCGGTGTGCGGCCTCAGCCTGTAGCTGCGCCGCCCGCTGCCAGATCGCCATGGCCTCTTCTTCGCTCAACGTGGCACCGGGCTGCTCCGCCGATCGCGATGCTTCCACGGCCACAGCCATGGCTTGCTCCAAGGCCGAAGCCAACGCCTCGGCCGATTCGTACCGGTCGGCCGGAGACTTGGCGAGACAGCGATCAATCACCGCCGCCAGCGCGGACGGCACCTGCGGCGCCACCGAGCGAAGCGATGGCGCTGGACGGGTTACATGCGCCACCAACACCGACTGCGGCGGTCCGTCAAAGGGCAGCGTACCACTGAGCGCCTGAAAACCCACCACGCCCAGTGCGTAGACATCGCTGCGTCCATCCAACGGTTCGCCGGCGCACTGTTCCGGGCTCATATAGTGCACAGTGCCCAGCACATTGCCGTCGAGCGTGAGACGGGATTTGTCCGCACTCAGGTCGCGGGCAATGCCAAAGTCGGTGACCAGTGTGCGTCCCGACGCACGGTCGATCATAAGATTGTCGGGCTTTACATCACGGTGCACCACGCCTCGCGCGTGTGCATACGCGAGTGCCCACGAGGCCTCTCGCAACGACCGCACCACCTCGGCGGGCGACAGTTTACCCCGGTCACGCAGTCGCTCGCCCAGCGACTCTCCGTCTACAAACCCCATGGAGAACCAGGTGGTACCATCGGTTTCGTCGGCGCGAAAGATGGGAACAATATTGGGGTGTTCGAGCTTCGCTGCGGTACGCGCTTCGCGCAGAAAACGCTCGCGTTCTGCGTCGCCGCCCCGCTCCGCGAGCAGCACCTTGAGGGCCACCAGCCGATCGAGCATTCGATCGCGAACGAGCCAGACGGCGCCCATGCCGCCCGCGCCGAGTGGGCGGACCAGCTCAAAGTGCGAAGACAGTGCCGCGGGAAAAACCGGTTGCATTGGTTCTGTCATAGCGGGAGGAAACTGTACGGCGAGTGTATCATTAACAATATTAGTAGCTCCGTTGATTGTCCTTTAGCTGAGTCTTGCATGCGTACAAGCAATCCGATGTTGGCTCGTCTTTCCGACGCGGCGCGCGCTACCGGCGCGGCCACGCGGTCGGAGACGATGACGCTCGCTGGCACCGCCACGCGCTCGTTGATCCTGCTCGCCGTGGTACTCTTTTCAGCGGGCATTATCTGGAATCAGGTCTCCGCCGGCCGTACTGATCTCATCATGCCTGCCGTACTCATTGGCGGCATTGGCGGTTTCGTCGTGGCCCTCATCACGGTGTTCCGTCCGCAGCTGGCGCAGTGGACGGCGCCCATTTATGCGTCGCTGCAGGGTGCCTTTCTTGGTGCCATTTCGGCGATGTACAACCTGCAGTACTCGGGTCTGCCGCAGCAAGCGGTCGCGCTCACGTTTGCCGTGGCCCTGTCGGTGTTTGTGCTCTACCGCATGGGCGTGCTGCGCGCGACGCAGGGATTTCGCCGCATGATCATCTCGGCCACCGTGGGCATTGGTCTGTTTTATGTGGCGTCCATGGTGATGTCGATGTTTGGCATGAGCCTTGGCTATTTCGGGTCGACGGGACTGGTGGCTATTGGTATCAATGTGGTGATTGCGGGCGTGGCCGCACTCAATCTGGTGCTCGACTTCGATCGCATTGAAGATGGCATTCGCTCCGGCGCGCCCAAGCAGATGGAGTGGTTTGCGGCGTTCGGGCTCATGATCACGCTCATCTGGTTGTATCTCGAACTGTTGCGTCTGTTGTCGCGTCTACAGGGCCGTCGCGACTGATTATTGCCAACGCTGACGGTCACTGTCGCCAGCGATTCACACTGATACAGACACAAAGCGGGGCGAACCGGGTGGTTCGCCCCGCTTGTGCTTTCCGCACAATGCATACGCTCACCCCATACGCTCACTCGGTACGCACACCATACACGTGCGTCAAAAACTCCCGCCCAGGAACACCGCGTTGGCAAACAGCGGGAGCATGCCACGCCACAAATCGCGGTAGTTAGGGTCTCCGGAAAACGCGATCACCCGACCGCTACCCACGCGCTCGGTCCAGAGATATGGAGATCCGGCCAGTCGCTCCGGGGCTTCGGGCCACAGGTAGCCAGCCAGCCGCAGCCGATCCGCCGGTGCGTAGCGCAACACCACTTCACCCGGACGCACCGTGTTGGGTGCGGCAAACACACGGTTGCCACTCACCTGCACAGGCCATTCGACATCACGCAAACCGGCCAGCAACGGTGAGAGTGTGTCGGGCAGCGTGCGCACAATCGCGCCGGGATTGTTCACCGGCAGCGCCGCGCCCTCGGCATCGTCATTGCGGGTGTTGGTCGCCGCGCGAAAGCGTGAGAGCCCGGATTGTTCACTGGCCAGCCACTGCGACGCCCCTTCAAGCGTGATGAGCACACCACCGCCACGCACCCAGCGCTGCAGCTCCGCGCGACCACTGTCACCCAACGCTCCACCAATGCCGCCAGCTGATGGCATCACCAGCACATCAAACTCTGACAACAATCCATTGCCAGTGGCGCCAGCCGAAATACCGACGGCGGGATAACCGAGTCGCTGGTCGAACTGATACCACGCAAAGCCGTAGGAGTTGCCGTTTACCGGCGAGTCGCCGAGCAACGCTACGCGCGGTGCTCGCACGGGTACGACCGAGTTCGAGCCGAGGTCGGTGCCTTTGTCTACTGCAGCCGTCATGAGGGCAGACACGATGGCGCCGGTGGAGTCGGCCAGTCGCGACACGGTGGCGTGCAACGCGCTGTCGTTGTTGCTCACGCGTGCAATAAATGCGCCGTGCGGGAAGTTGGCACCGCCCACACTGAATGCCTTGCGCGCATACACCAGTCGAACGCCCGAGTGCAGTAGCTGCGCCAGCATGCGTACCGATGCGTCGCTGCCCGGTGCAAACGCGTACCCATGACGCGCAATGGCCATGGTGCGCACCATGCTGTTGCGCGGTACTTCTGTAATGACATCACCACCAGTTACCACCGAGCGTGTGCCCCACGCAGCCACACGATGCACAAATGGCAACGACCACGCGGTCACGTCGTAAAAGCGACTGCTTTCTCCGTTGCGACGGTTCGCCAGTTCTTCGGCTATGAACGAGGAGTCGAGTGGTGCATCGGGTTCAAGCAACGCGGCCGCCAGCAAACCCTGCGGCTGCGCCAAATCCACGATGTAGGCGCCACCACCAATCTGCGCGCGCGCGGTACCGGTGGCACCATAGCGTTGCGCGTCGTCTACGGTGAGTGCATTGGCGGTGTAGCGCACGGAAATGCGATTGGAAAGCAGTTGTGACACGAGCGAATCGGCGCGACCCATCGCATCGCGCTCCAGCACCACGGTGCGCAGCTGGCCACGTCCGGGATTCCGCATCGGCTCCATGCGCGTAGCGACGTAGTCTCGCACGCGCGCGGTGCGCTGTTCGGCAGTCACACGCAGTGTGGCGATGCTGGTCGTGTAATGATGATGCGCCGCTTCGGAAAGCGTGAGCACCGTGCCGTCATTGCGACGAATGGCACCGGCGCCGCTTGATGCCTGCTCGTACGTCATGCCAACAGCGCCATTGAGAATGGGCCACGATACACCATATCCGGGCCAGAACTCGTCGTACCCTTCGCGACGAAAATATGCCCACCCCTGTGCGTCAAACGCGGCCGCGTTGCCCAACGCATAGCGCTCCCACCAATCCAATACTTGCGGCGGTACATTCTTGTTGATCGGCTCCATGGGTGGCGCAAAAAAGTATGTGCTGTTGGAGCCCATTTCGTGCAAGTCAACGGCCACATGCGGCCACCAAGTGAAAAAACCGCTCACTCGCGCGCGCGTCTCAGGGTGAGAGTGAATAAACCAGTCGCGATTGAGATCAAACTGGTAATGACTGGTACGCGCGCCAGGCCACGATCCCTGCTGCGACAAGCTACCTGGAATGCTGGACACACCCCAGCTGCTTCGCTTGCGCATCACGTCCTGCACGTGCCGCTCGTGGCCATCGGGATTCTGTATGGGATCTATGAGCGTCACCACACTGTCGAGAAGCAGGCGTGTCGCCGCATCCGTTCCGGCCGCCAGTTGATACGCGGTGGCCAGTGCTGCCTCCGTACCTGACGCCTCATTGCCATGCACCGTGTATCCCAGCCATACCACACTCGGCATGCGCTGCACAATCGCGTTCACTTCAGCGCCCGACGTGCGATCGGGGTACGCGAGTGCTTCCGCGTCACGTTTGATCGCATTCAGTCGCTGCTGATTGGCGGCGCTCGTTACCACCAGCAACAGCACTTCACGTCTTTCAAAGGTGCGGCCGAGCGTATCGAGCCGCACGCGGTCAGTGGAACGCGCCAGCGCCTCGAAGTAGCGATGCACCACGTGATGCGGCGTGAAGCGTTCGCCCACTTCATAGCCCATTACACTCTGCGGCGTGGGCACGGCCGGATCGAACGAGCCGGTGCGGTTGTAGGCGTGTTGTGCGCTGAGGGAAGTTGTGCTGGCAAGCAGCAGTGCGCCAAGGATTGGATATCGAAAGGGCGGCATCGGCACGGGCATCGGGTGAGAGAAATTTTGGAAGTGTGATAAATGTCATAATCTTCGACAGATTCTACGACGAAAACGCCTGCAGAGCGAACGGAGCTGCTGCGATCTGTTCGCGCTGCTTGCCTTTGGGCGCGATGCTGTCGACTTTTCTAAATACATGAGCTTTGTACTTTTTCGCCCGTGCATGGAGACGACGATGTCTGAGCACAACAAACCGGCGACGGCGCTGGCCACTCTCGACTTGCCCTTGGAACGCGATGTGTTCCTGCTTTCCATGTTGCGAGAGCTGGCGGGCACGCTGCAGGATGTCGTGGGACTCGATGAGGCATCTGGATTCATCAGCGTAGTGGGTCAGCGCATTGGCCAGGAGCTCAATGCGAACTACCGCTCCGCGCTCAATGTGCCGCAGTTGAGTCAGGCGCAGGTCGCCGATGTGCTCGTGGATCTCAAACAGCGCATTAATGGTGGGTTCTCCATCGTTGAGCAGAACGCAGAGCGCATTGTGTACGCCAATACGCACTGTCCGTTTGCGGAAAAAGTGATCGGTCGTCCAGCGCTGTGCATGATGACATCGAATGTCTTCGGTAGTATCGCCGCCGACAATCTCGGCTATGCACGGGTGGTGCTTGAGGAAACGATCGCGCAAGGCGCGCCGGGCTGCCGCGTGGTGGTGCATCTCGCGCCACCGACCGACGACGAACCGTCGGGTCGCGAATACTTCCGCGAGTAGCACGGGTCATGTCAGACATTTTATTTCTGTCGGCTGCGGAGTGGCTGCCGGACTCGCTGCTGGTCGTCACGACCGACGGGTCCATCGTTGGCGCCAACCGAGCGGCGCGCCAGCTGCTTGGGCACTCGTCCTCGGCTGCGGACAGCCGCGCGCTGCTACGGGCGGTGCACGGTGACACCGACTCCATGCTGGCGTACCTGCGTGAGGGATCACGGACGCGTCAGCCGATTCCGGGCGTCATCGCGCTAGTCAGCGAGAGCGACGTGCCTCGTCGTTTTCGCGCTACCGTGCGTGTCTTACAGCCCGCGACAGCCAATACATTGGCGGTACTACTGCTGCAGCTGTTGCCTCCCGAAGGCGCGTCAACACAGTTCAAGGAACTCAACGATCGTCTGGTGCAAATCAACGCCACCATGCATCGGCAGCAAGAGGCCGAAGCAGAACGACGTCGCCTTGAAAGCCAGATGCTGCAAACGCAAAAGCTGGAAAGTCTGGGGGTACTGGCCGGTGGAATCGCACACGACTTCAACAATCTGCTCACGAGTGTCATCGGCTATTGCGACCTCGCGCGCAGCGAGCTGCCCACTCACTCGGCAGCGCTGGAGTTCATTGACGAGGCCGTGACGGGAGCGAAACGCGCAGCCGAACTCACGCAACAAATGCTCGCCTATTCCGGCAAGGGCACGCTCATTGTCGAACCGGTGCAGCTGTCGGTCCTCGTGAGTGATATCACGCGATTGCTGGAAGTCTCCATCTCCAAAAAGTGCGTGCTGCGCTTCAACCTGATGGAAGATCTGCCAGCGTGTCGGGCGGACGCGACCCAGTTGCGGCAGGTAATCATGAACCTGATCATTAACGCATCTGATGCCATTGGTGATCGCAGCGGCGTGATTGCCATTACGACGGGCGTGGCGTGGTGTGACAGCGACTATCTGGCCGAAAACTTTGTCGACGACACATTGGCCGAAGGGCTATACGTGCACCTCGAAGTCGCCGATACCGGCTGCGGCATGTCAGCCGACACGCGCGCACGTATCTTTGATCCGTTTTTCACTACCAAGTTCACCGGACGTGGACTCGGCTTGGCCGCAGTGCTCGGCATCGTGCGCGGGCACCATGGTTCAATGCGCGTCTATAGCGAGCTTGGACGCGGCACCACGTTCAAGCTGCTGTTGCCCGCCGAGCCCCAGCTCGAGCCGCTCGCGGTACCGGCAGCCGCCGAATCCGCTGCGTGGCATGGCACGGGAGGCGTACTTGTGATTGACGACGAGGAAAGCATTCGCGCGCTTACTCGACACATGCTGGTGAAGATGGGATTTGAGGTAAGCACCGCCAGCGATGGTCGCGAAGGGGTGGAGGTGTTTCGCGACCTGGCCGAGAGCAATCCGCTCGTGCTGCTCGACCTCACCATGCCGCATCTCGACGGCGTGGCCACATTCGCACTGTTGCGCCGCATCCGCCCCGATGTGCGGGTGATCCTGATGAGCGGTTACAACGAGCAATCCATTGATACGCACTTCGCCGGCAAGGGACTGGTGGGCTTCATTCAAAAGCCGTTCCGCCTGTCCGAACTGCGGCAACTGGTGCGTTCAGTGGTGGATGCGGCGAGTGTGTCCGTGTCTTCTGAGTGAATGCTGAGCCGCGTGCGTTCACGCTGGCATGTGCGGAGTGGAACGAGCTAGTTGGCCAGTCGCCTGCTGAACAAGAACTTTCGACTCAATGACAACTCGGAGCGCGAAATGCGTGCGTAGCGCGCCACTTTCTCCGGATAGTGCTGCAGCCCAGACTGCTCAAATCCCATGTGCAGAAACAGTTGGTCGGCCAGCGAGACGGCAAACACCTGCGGGTAACCGCGCCTCTGGGCCAGTGTAGCGGCCGCATGGATGAGCAGCTTGCCAATGCCTCGGTGCTGTGCGCGAGGGAGTACCGCCAGAGACACCAGTTCCACCAGACTCGGCGAATATTCGTCCAGCGCCACGCAGCCGAGCACTGATCCGTCGGCCGCGCGCACCAGGCGATAGTCATCAACGTGACTGATCACGAAGGCCTCGTCGCGCAGCAACGTCAAACCATCGGGTGCAAACTGATTGTTCAGGGCGCTGATTTGCGCCACGTCGCGCATAGTGGCACGCTCCACCCGCAGCGACTCAGAGCCGACGTCCGGTGAAGCGGGCAATGAGGAGATCCGCTAACCGCGCGTCGCGTAAACGCGTGGTGCGCCCGAGGCTCCGAACAACAGGATTTGGTATCGCTCCGGTGTGCCGCCTTCCATACCCGGCGAACCGATTGGCATGCCCGGCACCGCCAACCCGCGGCCGGCCGGCTTCTCCGTAAGCAGCTTCTTGATCAGGTCGGCGGGCACGTGGCCTTCAACGAGATAGGTGCCAATCTGCGCCGTGTGACACGACTCCAGCGCGGCCGGAATACCCAATGTCTGCTTGACCACTCGTAAATCTTCCACGTCGCGGATGGTGCACTTGAATCCCGCCTTGGTGACGTGCTCCACCCACGCGGTGCAACAGCCACATGTGGGCGATTTGAACACTGTCATGGCCGTGGGGAACTGTGCCCGGCCGCCCTGAGCCAGCAAACGCGAAAGTGCCGGTGCCCCAGCAAGCGCCGCCGCGACCAACGCCGCGCGACTCAGCCATGCTCGGCGAGAGAGCGACGACGAAACCAGCGCCGAGGGCGGCTGCAACAGCGGCAACAAAGGGTTCAGATCGGATTGCGACACAGGTTGATCCACAGAGCTGAAGTGATTGGTCATGTGCTGGAAGCTATCACATGCCGAGGCGCCGCTCAACATTCGCGCCGGAGCGTCCGATGCTCAGGACATCACATTACTGGCTGGCAGCGCCGACGTGGGCGGACTGCTGACGTGCGACAGCTCGCGCAAACACCACCTTTTGAGCGTACGATTCAATGGCCCAGATTCTACATCGTGAAAGCAGCTCGTTTCTCACCACCAGTCGCAAGCAGGCCGATCGACTGCTGAGCACCGTGCTGCTGCTCCACGTCCCCGTCGCGTTGGCGCTGGCCGCCTGGCACTCAACCTGGTTGGCCGCCGTGTTGGTTTCCCTGATCGCCGCCGGCGTGCCTTTCTGGCTGAGCCGCACGCGGGCCGGTGAGACAATCACGCGCCACGCGGTGGGCGCTGGATTCATGGTTTTTTCGGCGCTGTTTATTCATCAGTCACACGGCGTGGTGGAGCTGCACTTTCACATTTTCGCCTCGCTGGCTTTCTTGCTGGCGTATCGGGACTGGACGGTGCCGTTGAGCGCGGCCGCGATTATTGCGGTACATCACGTCACTTTCCATCTTTTGCACCACGCTGGATTGGGTGTGCATCTATTGAATCACGATGGTGGCTTTGTGTGGGTCTTGGTGCATGCCGCATTTGTGGTGTTCGAAACTTCGGTATTGATCTTCCTGGCGCGACAGTTGGCCGCCGAAGCCAACGCGACACAGGCGTTTTTCGAGTCGGCTGAGGCGCTGGCCAATGGTGATCTCTCACGCGAACCTTCGGGCGACGGCGTTGCCGAAGCGATGCGGCGTGTGTTCGCCGCCGTGCGTCGCGTCACGGATTTGGCGCGCGAGCTGGCGCTGGCGGTGCGCGAACAGCGGACGTCGAAGTTGGTCGTGGACGCTTCGTTGGGCGGCGCATTCGCCGAGATTAATCACTCGCTCAAGGAAGCCGGTAGCACCGTGGATCGGTTGCGGGCCGAAAACGCGGATGCAACGGCCGTCACGCAGGAGTTCCTGGGCAGCCTCGAGACCGTTATTCATGGTCTCAAGGACAACGATTTGACCTTTACCGTCCAGTCCGGATTTGGGGTGGAGCGCGACGCGACGGGATCAGCGTTGAACGAAGCGATGGAATCGCTCGATGATACGCTGCGTGGACTGCGGGATTCGGCCGACCGTGTCGATCACGCTGCCGCCGATATCGCATCAGGCGCTGATGTGGTCGCCCGTGGCACCGCCGAACAGGCGGCCGGCTTTGAAGAAGTCTCAGCGTCGCTGGAGTCGCTGTCCGCCGGAAGCCGCGAAGCCGCAGCGTCCGCTCGTCAGGCACGTACGTCCAGCGACGCGGCCCGCTCGCGAGCCGAGGCCGGCGAACAGAGCGTGGCCCGGTTGCTTGACGCAATGGAGGCCATGCGCACCGGTGCCAGCGCCACAGCACGCATTGTGCGCACCATTGACGAAATCGCGTTTCAGACCAACCTGCTGGCCCTCAACGCCGCCGTTGAAGCGGCGCGGGCGGGTGACGCCGGCCGCGGGTTTGCCGTGGTGGCTGAGGAGGTTCGGGCGTTGGCGATCCGGTCGGCGGATGCTGCCCGAACCACCGCCGGCCTCATCGAGGATAGTGTGGGTCAGGTGGAAGAGAGTGCGCGTGTTTCAGCCGATGTGCGCGCACGCTTGAACGAGTTGCAGCAGGAGATCAACAGCGTGGCCGATGTGGTGCATCGGCTGGAGAGTTCAGCTGGCGACCAGCAGGAGGGCATTGAACAGATCCGTGCCGCTGTGGAGTCGCTCAATGGAACGGTGCAGTCGGCGGCGGCTTCGGCCGAAGAATCAGCCAGCGCGGCGCAGGAACTGAGCTCGCAGGCGCGGGCGCAGCGCGAGTTGGTGACCCGCTTTCGCCTCTCCTCGGAGGCGCCGGTCATGGAGTCGGTTTTCTAACCAGCAGCGCCGGGTAGCTGACTGTCCGTGATGACCACGATTGCAGAAGCGCGACACACGAGGTCCGATCGAGCCTTCTCGAGATTGCTTGATCGGACCCGTTGTTCCTACTTCGTGGTTCGGATCACGGGATAACACGAAAACTCAGGGATGGGAGCGCCCCGGGAAGGTATCGCGGGGCCAGCGTGTACTCGGCCGAGCCAGCCAGCGCCCCGGTTTGGGCCAGGCTGTAGTCGAGAACGTTCCGCCGGTCGAACACGTTCTGCACCGCCGCACCGATCTCGGCCGTCCACGGCCCCACGCGCGTGGTCCAGGTGATGCCGATATCCGTCTCCAGGATGGCTGGACGCGACGCGTCTTCGGGTGCAGTGATGGGCAGTCCTGCACCGAGATTTCCCAATGTGAGCAGATCGTAATACGACTGTCGCAGCCCCCACGTCCGCCCCCACGTCCCGCGTGAACGCGCCGCCACGACAAACCCGCCGCCGGGCCGAGCTTCTACGGAAATCAGCGCGCGATGGGGCTCGTTCCAAGGGGTTGGCTGACGCTCGCCGCCAAACCGGGACGGAAAGGACCGACGCGAAACGCCATAGTCGTAGCCCGCCTCTATGCGCATCGGCAAGCCAGTGGTACGGTCGGACCAACCAGTACGACCCATGTAACCTTCTCGACTCGCGCGCAGGCCAGCGCCATACGCGTAGCCGCTTACATTGGCCACGTAGGTGCTCGGTGGCACCATTGTGGACTGCCCCGGATCGCGATTGAGCAGCACCGCGTAATCAAACGCCTTGATAAGTGGCTGCCACTTGGCATACCACTCTCCGCGCAGCTGCCAGCGACCCAAGGGTGTGATCACCCCTTCCCCCGTGAAGTGATAAGCCGTGGATGCACCATCCGCTCCGTCGGTCGGCAGCCAGAACCGAACGCTCGGCACCAAGGCCGTAGGGTTGGAGGTGGCCACGTCAAACTGATTCACGAACTGGCGGTACACACCGGCTCCCACACGCCACGCCCACGGGCCCAGCATGATCGATTCACCATCCGCGCGGAGCGCGATACGCGGTTCGGCAAACGTGCTGTTCGTGCCCGGCAAATGCGTGAGACGAACACCGCCGTCCAGCCAGTAGCGATTCCCCAACCGCCGCTTGACCTCGGCGTGACTGGCCACGCGCCACGCCATCACATCGCTGCCCAGCGAGCGCAGGACGCCGTTGCGCAGGTCGAGCAACGCGTCCGTGCGCACCACTTCGCTGCCCACATCCAGATCCCACGCCGCGCTGCCGGCGACCTGCAGTCCGCCCACCAGCGCGAACTCCCGGATGCGATTCCCGTCGCGGCGCGGCGGATCTTGCAGAAGCGGCGAGGCGCCGATCACCATGGAGAAATCATGATCCAATCGGTGCTCGCTGCCACGCAGCTGCACGGTGTGCGTGACACGCGTGCCGTGGAGTTGCTCGTGCTTGATCTGACCGGCCACTGTTCGCCACCCGTACGAGTCGGTGGCCCGTGTGGACGGCTGCTCGGGCACGTCGATGATCGCCACACCACCCTGCTGCAGCGCCGACCCTTCAGGGCGTGCCTCGGTGACGGTGGACACCCCGTGCTGCCCTACGTAGAGCGACGCGCTCAGTCGCTGAAAGGCGCCGATTTCCGCTCGCGTGGCCAGATGGTAGTCGCGCAACCTGACATCGGTGCTGCCGCTTTCGATCTCGTATGGACGCGAACCGGTTGGCAGGTCGCTGGTAATGGTACGCCCGATTCCGGTAAGCCGGCTGAGCAGCACTGGATCAGGCAGGTTCCAATCGCGAATGGCGCGAGCCAGCGGCGTGGGCTGAAAGACATCCCACAACCCCGTGCGGGCCGACACCATGGTGGTCACACGCGTGGCACGAAAGGCCACCGGCACGACCACGCGGGTGGAGGCCGAAAACGGATCAGCCTGCGCCGCCGACTGCACGGGTGTGGTTACAGTCGCGTCACCATAGCCATGCGAGAGATCAATCACACCCGCCGTGAAACTGCCCGCGCGCGTCTCGTAGCCCGCCCGCCGAACCCGTAGCTCCTCAATCGCCAACGGAGAAAACGCACCGAACACGCCGGCCAGCGTGGCCGCATCAAAAATCGGTACGCCATCCAAACGCCACACGTGCTCGCCGGACTCACCGCCCTGGATGTGCAAATCGCCCAAGCCATCGCGCCGTGTCAGTCCCAACGCGCTGGGAGCGCCGGGCATGTACAGTCCCGGACCGAGCACCAGCGGCGTGGCCACCGCTCCGGCCAGCGCAATTCCACCGAGCGTAGACGACGCTGTGCCCGGTTGCAAGCCGTTGACCACGATCGGCGTGGTCATGACGGCGTACCGCTTGAGCGAAAAACGCTCGCGCAACCGACCGTCTGGCGGAATCGCCAGCTCCACCTGAAACGGCTCGTAGCCGATGGCCTGGATATTCAGCCGATATTTGCCAGGCGCGAGCCGCCCGAACGTAAACGAACCGGCGTCGTTGGCCACGCGCTGGTCCGGGCGTTCGGCCAGTACAATGCGAGCTTGCGGAAGCGGCGTGCCGCTGGTGCCATCGATGACCACGCCACTCAGTGTTGCGTAGGCCGGCACGTCTTCGGCCCGTGCAATCACGACATACGTGCCCGACGACATGCGGTAGTAATCGAGGCCAGCCTGGTTCACGATGCAGGCCAGCATGCGTTCCGGCGGCGCGCGGTCTACGCGACAGGAAATGCGCGGTGGACCTTTCTCCCCCCCCCTGAGCACGCGCGTGTCGTACACCGAGAGGTTCATGCCACTGACTTCCACCAGCTGCTCAAGCGCGGTTTGCAACGGCACGCTGATGAGCGCCATGGAAATGCGCGCGCTGTCGGCGGGAAGTGAACGCGACGATTGCTGTCCCTGTGCGCCCGCAGTGGAAAGCGCCGCACTGGCGCACAAACTGACGGCCAGCATGACGCATCGCGCGCGCTCGATAGCGTGCGGCGTCACCGGCCACCCGGCCTACGGTGCGGTGTCGGCGCTTTCCGTTTGCGGCGAGATATCAAAGCCGCGGCTGGTGCGCGTGAAACGCAGACCGCGAATGGTGCAGAGGTCGTTAAGGACGCTCTCAATGGACGGACGTTCAGGATAGTAGACGGCCAGACGCTCTTCACCGACAGCAACACCACGCAGACGGATGTCTACGGCGTAGCGACGCTCCAGTTCCCGAAAGATGGCGTCAAGCGGCAGATTAACCAAGGCAAGGCCGCCGCTACGCCACAAGGTGAGCCGCTCGATGTCTACCGGTCCGGCCACAGGCGCCATCCGGGAATCGCGGCGAACCAGCGTTTCCTGCCCCGCCACCAGCTCCACGACGCCCTCGCCCACTGACGACGTGGCCTCCACGCGCACCCGCCCGGATTCCACGCCCACCAGCGTGCCTTCTGGTTCGCTGCGGTGTGCTCGCACAACAAACGACGTGCCAAGAACGATCACGCGCGCGTTGTCGGTGATCACGGTAAACGGGCGACCGCTGCGCACGACCGAGAAATAGGCTTCGCCGTTGAGCGCCACCGTACGAGCACCCGCGGCCATACCCACCAACCGTCGAAACCCGCGCGCATACTGCAAGGAACTACCGGCGTTGAGCTCAGCCGTGGATCCATCGGGGAGCGCGACCGCCAGCTGCTCGCCCAACGGCGCCTGGACAATGACAGGGCGCGACTGCCACACACCCAGTCCCGCGGCAACGGCCAGCGTAGCGGCCATCGCCCAAGGGGCCGCAGTGCTCCAACGGCGGCGCGGCGCCGCAGCGCTGGCTGCGGCCGACACCAACGGCGAACTCAGCACCAACGCGGGCGACGAAGCGGGGGTGTGGGTGGTTCGACCACTCGCGATCTCAGCACTCACGCGCTGCCACACCTCTTCTTTCTCGGGGGAGCCAGCCACGGGGTCGACCAACGCGAGCAGCTCCCACACCTGCGCGAGTTCCTGTCCTTCGCTCCGTTCCGCCAGTTCGTGTTGCAGTTCGGGTGGCAGTGGGTGACGCGGTGCGGGGCTCATGGAGCAACTCCGATAAACGACAGCAGCGACGCTACCAACGTTCCGAGGGTCGTCAGGCGCGTGCGCAGCTGCTCAAGCGCCCGGACGAGGTGATTGTTAACGGTGCGAGGGGCGCACCCCATGACATCAGCGATCTCCTGATGGCTCAGACCATCGAACCGGCTGAGACGTAACGCTTCCCGCTGACGAGGCGGTAGTTCGGCGATGAATTGATTGAGTCGCGCCGCGAGTTCATTGGCCTCCAGCTGCATATCGGCCGACGCCGGATCACGCGGACGCGCAGACACACTGGCAGATTCGGGATCTTCCAGAAGGTGCCGACGGGTTTGTTCGTCGCGGAGTTGATTGAGCGCCAGGTTTCGCACGGTTCGGTACAGCAGGGCTTTGAGTGAGAGCGAAGGATCAAGTGTGTGTCGTCGGTCCCAAATGCGAACAAACGCGTCTTGCGCGAGGTCGCGCGCAATAGCGTCGTCGCCCACGAGCCGCATGACAGACCGCCAGAGCGGTTCGTACAGGGCGTCGAAGAGCGATCGGAGAGCGGTGGCATCGTCGGCGGCCAATCGGCGCGCCCAGTCTGCGTACACCTCCGAGTCCGGTGTCTGGTCCGGCATGCTCATACGCTACACGTGATCAGGGTGACGTGACCATGGCCATCAGCGCGCAAACGCCAACTGTGCCATATTTGTGACAGCTGGTGGCCAAATGGTGATACCCCACACATTGCCTTCATGAACAACTCCGCAACAGAAGACACCGCCCGCGAGCGCCGCTCCAATCCGCGCCTGCGTGAACTGGTGGACGAAATGATGGCGACAATTCGCGTCGCTGCCAACCGTGACCTCTGGACCGCCGAGGAGCGAGCGAGCTGCGAAGCGGACATGGCGCGGATCATGACCACCGTCCGCGATCACGCATTGGATCGCGGTCGCGTGCCCAAAGCCAAACCGGACTGATGCGCCCGACGCTGCTGCCAGCGAAATCCACGCAAGGCGGCCAGCAGCGCTCCAGCGGGCACGGCACCAAGCGACGGCATGGAAACCGACAGGCTGTCAGCCCCTGAGCGAACGAGCGTAACCAAAATCGCGAGGCTGAGCACGAGCGCGCCACCCACCAGCGCCCACAGCACGGCCACCACCAGCGGAGGCGCGAGACTTACCGCCCAGCCGCGCCACGCCCACCATGCAGCCAACGCGCCGATCAGCCCCGATGGGGTGGCTATGATTGCGGTCACCAGCAGTCGCTCGCCACTGCCAAGAAAAAACGAGATCGCGCCCCACATCAGATTGAACGCGCAAGCGGCGGCAATCGCGCGCCGCCACTTCATTGTCGATGCACAATCGATGTTGCAACATCAACTGGCCCGGTCAACCATGCGTGCTGGCGCACCACGCCGTCGTCGTTCGTCAAATCTGCGAACATCATGACGGCTGCGCCGCGGCACTCCGCGCGAAAAGCGCTGGTTGCGTTGCAGGCGCAGCGTCCACTTCCTCACCGGTCTTGCCGATCGCCAGCGCATCTTCGCGGCGCTGCACCAACGTCCAAAAGTCGCCGCGACGATGATCCACCTGCTCCGCCGACGGCAACTCGGCGTAGATCGCCTTGTACATCAGCCGAAAGGCCCAGAACAGTGCGATCATGTCTGGCAGCACCAGCGCCACGCGTGTGATCGCATTGACGTTGGCCACCTGGTTGTTGAACGCCGCCGTGCCAAACGACTCGCGGACGAGCATCCAGTTGATGAAAAAGTTGGCCACACCGAAGACCAGATTCGTCCCACCGATCAGCGCCGCAGATTTGTAGAGCGCACGCTTGACGCGCGGCTCGTTGAGCAGCCGATCGGTCCAGGCGCGTCGCTCCGGCGTATCAGGCGCCAATCCTTGCAGCGCGATGGCGCGCGTGATCGGCGCCGACAGAAACAGCGATCCACCGAACACGAGCACGGCGAACAGGTAACTGGCGCTGTCCTTGAAGGCAAAGAGTGCTCCGTCAACAAACCAGAACGCCAACACGCCGCGCATCACGGCCGACCAGCCGCCGTAGGCCGAAATGAAGTTGAAGCGACGGGTAAAGACGAACAAGTCCAGCAGCACCCACGCCACCGGAACCAGTCCCGCCAACAAGTACGCGGGCAACACGCCCAGCGGCGCGGTCCCGTACTTGAGAATCACAATCGGCACCGCAGCGCCGATCACAATATCGAGCGTGAGCTTGAGCGACTTCGACATATTTAGTGATAAGGCATCGTGCGCACCCGAAGAACCTACCATTCGAGTCTCGGACGCAATCTTGTTAAAAGATACTCAATCGCACCAATCCATCTGCCCACCACTGCTCATGACACGACACGCATTGCTTCTCGTTCTTGGCTGTACTGTCGCCATAGCGTGCACTCGGCAATCGAATACCGACAACTTGACCGCCCGCGATATCGGGGTGGGGCAGGACACCGGAGTGGGGGTCCAACCGCTGGTCACCGAGACGATGGTTCCGGAGCGTATGGAAGGGATCTCGCTGCTTGGTGACACACTCTGGCGGCCGACGCTGAGCGACGCGGCCCGCCAGCGGCTGGAGCGGGATTTGGCAGCAGCGCGCGCCGGCGTGGATGCCGCGCCCAACAACCCGGACTCGCTGATCTGGCTGGGGCGGCGGTTGGCCTACCTCTCACGGTATCGCGACGCGGTGGCCACCTTCACCCGCGGCACACAGCAGCACCCCACGGACGCCCGGTTTTGGCGGCACCGCGGGCACCGGTTTCTCACGTTGCGCGATATTGAGCCCGCCATTGCCGACTTCGCGAAGGCCGCCGAGTTGGAGCGGGGACAAGCCGACGTGATTGAACCGGACGGCGCACCAAACGCGGCCAACATTCCGCTCAGCACCACGCAGTACAACATCTGGTATCACCTGGGACTGGCCCATTTTCTCCGCGGCGATTTCACCTCGGCGCTGGCGGCGTATGATCAATGTCTCAAGGTCTCAAAAAACCCGGACTTGCTGGTCGCCACCGCCTACTGGCGCTATCTCGCCCTGCGCCGACTCAATCGGGAGGCAGAGGCAACCACGTCAGTGGCGTTCGCGACGGACACGCTCACCCTGATCGAAAACGATGGTTATCTGGCCCTGCTGCGGCTGTACAAGGGCGAGCTGAACGTGAACGCGGTCATGCCGCCCACACCGGCCGGCGAGATGGATGTGGCGAACAGTACGACGGCATTTGGGGTGTCCATGTGGCACCTGCTCAACGGTCGGCCGGAACAGGCTCGGGAGCTGTGGACGCGCATCGTGGCGGGCGGTCAATGGGCCGCGTTTGGATCGCTGGCGGCTGAAGCGGAGTTGGCGAGGCTCCGGGCGGAGCGGTAGTTGTCGCTTGGTTTGTTGTGTCACTATAAAGCTTTTATAGAGACACGATAGAGACATTTCATCCTGTCCAGTTACCTTCTGCTTCGCGTCGAACGCGCGCTGGCTCGACGGGTTGCGGCGCGGCCACGGGTTGCATGGCGCCAGCGCCGAGTTCGCGCGGGCTTTCCGTCAAGACACGCGTGAGGAAGCGCTGGCCTTCACCTATTCGCTCCACTTCGAGCGCCACCGATTCCACGGCCTCGGCCATCTGATCGAGCCGGTCACGCACTTCGCGGGGCACGGGGGCGACGACGGTACCGCCGCGCGTCCAGAGGCGGCGCGCGTAAGCGATCGACAGAGGGAAGAGCACGAAGATGGTGAAGACGATCGGGAGGGCGATCAACCCGTCGGGCGGACCGTCTGAGACGTTCTGGGAGCGTGGTGGTACAGCACCCGGTACCGCAGTGCGCTGCGCGACCAGCGCGTCTGCCTCGGCCACCTGCGCGTCCATGGCGCTGATGCGCGCGTCAACCTCCACCAGTCTCGCTTGCAGACCTGGCAGCGCCGCGGCAGGCGTATCGACGCTGTTTATCTCGTCGACAATGTCTTCCCGGCGACTCTCCAGCGTGCGTTGCTGGCGTTGCAGCTCGGACTGCTGCGCCTTGGCCGCGTCGAGCAGGCGCTGCGGTGACTGCGAGCCTGGAAACGAGTAGGTTGGCTGAGCCGACGGGGCATTCTCAAGCGGTGCATTCCCAAGCGGAGCCTGCCCTGGCAGTTGGGGAACCTGATCGGGTGGCTGCGGGGGCGGGGCCGGAGGCGCGTTTTGTTGAAGGGTCATGCGTGAGCACCGGGAAGCGATAGTACGTCGGGAAGGAGCCCTGCTTGTATCGAAGGCGTACGATCTGACCGGGCCAAGGTTTCGGGGGTCGTGCGTATCAGTGGACTCGCTTGAGCACGGCGATGGCTGAAACGCGATGGGCGTCTGGCGGTCCACCGCTGGCGGTCCACCGCTGGCGGTCCACCTCTGGCAACTCTCGTATGGTGACGGGCGCCTAGGGATTATCGCATGACACGTGGCGTACGATGCGCGCGTGACGCACCTTCGCTCATATGACATCCACCACGTTCTCCGAAACAGTCGCGTCGTTCCCCTCGCTTGACGCCATCGTCGCCAATCGCGCGCGACTGGGCGACCGCATTCTCACCACGCCCGTCCGACGCGTGAGCGACGACGCCATCTCGGCCGCCGTGGGCTCCGCCACGCAGCTTTGGCTCAAGGAAGAGCTGTTCCAGCACACCGGCAGTTTCAAGCCGCGCGGCGCACTCACGGTGATGCTCGATCTCGATTCGCCGGCACTGGCTCGCGGTGTAACCGGTGTGTCGGCGGGCAATCACGCGATTTCGCTGGCCTATTGTTCGCGACTGCTCGGCACCACGGCCCGCGTGGTGATGCCGCGCACCGCCAATGCCTTTCGTGTGCAGATGTGTCGCGAACTGGGAGCTTCCGTGGAGTTGGTGGACACTATCGCCGACGCCTTTGCACGTGTGCGTGAGATTGAGCACACGGAACAGCGCACGTTTGTGCATCCGTACGAAGGCCCGAAAACCGCGCTCGGTACGGCCACTGTGGGGCTGGAGTTCATGCAACAGGTGCAACAGGTGCAACAGGTGCAACAGGTGCAACAGGTGCAACAGGTGCGACCGGTGCAACAGGTGCGACCGGTGCAACAGGTGCAACAGGTGCAGCGTGTGCAACAGGTGCGACCGGTGCAGCCGGTGCAGCGCGCCCACGCCGCGCTCGACGCGGTGATCATTGCCAGCGGTGGCGGCGGTCTCTCGGGGGGTGTGGCGTGCGCCGTGAAGCAACTCTCACCGGCAACGGAGGTGTTTGTTGTTGAGCCCGAGGGCGCTGACACCATGGCACGCAGCTTTGCGGTCGGATCGCCTCAGTCGATTGACGCTGTGCGCACAATCGCCGATTCCCTGGGCGCGCCGCGCGCCGAGCCGTATTCGTTCGCGCTCAACCGCGCGTTTGTCAACGAGGTGGTGTTGGTGAGTGACGCTCAGATTCGTGCCGCGATGCGCCTGCTATTTCGTTCGGCTAAACTTGTGGTCGAACCGGCGGGTGCCGCGTCGCTGGCGGCCCTCATGTATCCGCTGCGCGAACGTCTGGATGGCCAGCGGGTGGGGGTAATCGTGTGCGGTGCCAACATCGATATCGCGACCTACTGCGCGCAGCTTGGTTGACGCATGATGCTGTAGACTCCGCGGCGTTGTTGATGCACACGCCGTTGTCCTTGTGGTGCCGCGCAGTCGCGCAGTCGCGCAGTCGCGCAGTCGCGCAATGAGCGCAGTGAGCGCAGTGAGCGCAGTGAGCGCAGTGTCCGCAGTGTCCGCAGTGTCCGCAGTGTCCGCAGTGTACGCAGTCGCGCAGTCGCGCAGTCACGCGTCAGACGGCGTCACCAATGCATGCCGCAGTTCGTCAACCGTCTCGCAGTGCACATCGGCGCCTCGCAGCGCTGTCGCTGTGGCGTAGCCCCAGGATACGGCGATCGGAGTAACGCCGGCTTTCCGCGCCGCGTCAATATCGCGCCCCTCGTCGCCAACCATGGCCGACGGCGCATACGCGACGCCCAAGTCACGCACTACACCTCGTACCTTGGACGCTTTGCCAAAAAGACCAACGCCGCACGCGAAGCTGTGTACGCGTGCAGAAAGTTCACTGCCCAGCACCGTGCGTACGGTGGATTCCTGGTTGGAGCTCACGACGGCCAGCCGCACATCGGCGTTGGCGAGTTCATGCAGCAGCGCGGGTATACCATGAAAAAGCGGAATAAGATCTGCCTGCTCGTTCATACGCGCTCGGGCGTGTTTCATGATCGCCGGTAGCTGCCAGCGTGACACGCCGAGTGATGAGAGAATGGCTGATGTGTCAAGACCGCGCAGCGTATCGACTTCGTGCGACGCAATGCGGCGCAGGCCAAACCGCTCCGTGATCTCAACGCAGAGCTCGCGGAAGATCGGGAACGTATTGGCGAGGGTGCCGTCGAAGTCAAACATGACCAGCTTGTAGCGCATAAGGGTGAAGTGTACACCCCTGCACGACACGTCACAGCGTGCGTGAAGTATCCAGAAGATGCGCGAACATGCGCGACCATACGTGATCAGTCGAGAACGGGCGTAAACGTTCCGCTAGCGACTTGTTGCTTGAGGAAGGCCGCTGACACTGTTGATCCAGCGCACCAACGGCAGCATCATCTCAAAATCCTTGACCATCAGATCGATCAGCTTGCGCGAGCCGAGATCAGACTCGATGAGTGCATGGCCAGCGGTGAATGACTGATAGCGCAACCAGTCACCGGCCGGATGGTCGGGCGCATAGCCGCGCGGCATGCGCTTGAGCATGTGCTCCTGCTCCAGCCCGCCAAAGCGTTGGGTGAAGGCACGAGAGTTGACCATATCGGAAAAGACCTCTGGCGCCTCGGCGATCGCGTCACGAATGCGCAACAGCACCGGACGTGGTGGCATCCATACGCCGCCGCCGGTGAACACTTCGCCGGGTGCGAAGTGGAAGTAGAAGCCAGCCCCTCCGTGCGCCGCATTTTCACCAACCGCACGCCCCGCGTCACGGTGATAAAACCAGCAGGCCGCGTGTGTTTTGTACGGACGCTTGTCCAGACTGAAGCGCACGTCGCGATGAATGCGAAACAGCGACTTCTTGCTACCGACTATTTCCGGCGCCAAAGTCGCCAGGCGAACATCGACTTCTTCAATCAGCGCGAGCAGTGGTCGCTTGATCTCTTCTTCGTACCGCTCGCGATTTGCTTCAAACCATTCCTTGCGATTGTTGCGGGCAAGCGAACGCATGAACGTGAGCGCCGCTGGACGAAATCCGGAAAACTCATCGGGCGCGAGCAATGCACGCGTTCGCTTCACCGCTGCTGCCTTCTTCACCGCCATTTGAACAAACCTCTCACGGACTAGGGGAACTCTGAACGAGCGAAGGACACGGCGCCGGGTCGCATCCGAGTCACGCCAGTGCGCGGCACACGCATTCCGCTACCGTGACCTGCTCAGACGTCGCCTTACACCGGAAACAGAAACCGCAACACTCGGCCAATGCGCCGTCCCCACGATCGCTCATCGTGCAGCGCGTCCTCCACCTCCACGTACTCAAGATCTTCACCCAGCCGCCACCCTCGGCGCTGCAGCACGCGACAGAGCAAACGCGCGCCGCGCAGCATGCGTTTCTCGAGTAAGCCGACATCGAGCCAGATGGTGAGGTCAGGTCGTCCGCCCACCGCCGTCACAAGCTGTCGCACGATCCATCGATCGTCCCACCACACCGACGGCGACATGAGCGCGAGCTTGCCGAATACGGCCGGATGCGTGAGACCCAGATGCAACGTGAGCAGTCCGCCCAGTGAGCTGCCAATCATGGCGGTATCCTGCGCACCACGCTTGGTGCGAAAGTTGCGATCAATAAACGGCTTCACTTCATAGGAGACCATCTGTCCGTAGCGATCCGCCAGACCACCCGCGTCATGTCCGGCGTCGCGCGTGGGCGTGTACTCGTCAATGCGTTCGCGTCCGGCGTTGCCGATCGCCACCAGAATGAGCGGCTGAATCGCTCCCGCGTGCATGAGTGCGCGTGCAGTGGTGTCGACTCCCCACTGCACGCCGAATGGTGCCATTGGGTATTCGTCAAACACATTCTGCCCGTCGTGCAAATACACCACCGGGTAATGCTGCGACACATTACGGTCATAGCCCGGCGGCGTACACACCACCACGTCGTGCGGTTGCGTGAGATACCTGGAGTTGATGCCGGAGTAGTGCACCAGACCGCCCACGGCGGACGGTTGTGCAATCATTGTGCTACTCACGGACACGCAACAAAACGGAGCGACAGTGGCCTGCAATGCGTTGCATCAGACCACCAAATCCGGCGGCACTTCACCGCTCAGTGCACGCTCAAGGTTGAGCAACGCCCGGCGACCCATCGCGTCGCGCGTCTCAACGGTGGCACTACCCAGGTGCGGCAGCAATGTGACCGTTTCAAACTCGCGCAGATCAGGCAACACGGTGGGTTCAAACTCGTACACATCCAGGCCGGCACCACCAATGATTCGTTCGCGCAGCACGTGTACCAGCGCGTGCTCGTCAACCACATTACCGCGTGCGGTATTGATCAGCACGGCCTCAGGCAACATGAGCGTCAGCGTCTGCTCGTTCATGAGGTGGCGCGTTTCCGGAGTAGCCGGACAGTGCAATGACACGACGTCCGACGAACCGAGCAAACTCTCCAGCGACTCAGCGCGCTGCGCATTGGATGGTCCGACGGTCGCCGGGTCGTCGATCGTTGGCTCACGCGGCGCCCACCACTGCACCTGCATGCCAAACGCACTGGCCGCTCGCCGTGCGACCGCACGTCCAATGCGACCATACCCCACGATGCCCAATCGTTTGCCCGTGAGCGACCGCCCAAGCATGTGCGTGGGACGCCAACCAGACCACGCGCCGGTGCGCACATGTCGCTCACCTTCACCAAGGCGACGCATGGCCATGAGCATGAGACCGATCGCGACATCGGCCGTATCATCGGTGAGTACGTCGGGCGTGTTGGTGACCATCACTCCCGCCGCACGGGCGGCATCGAGATCAATGTGATTCACGCCCACGCCAAAGTTGGCCAACACGCGCGCTCGACGGCCCGCAACCGTAAAATGTTGCGCCGTGAAGCGATCGGTAACAGTGCACAGCACGCCATCGGCCGTGCGCATGGCATCGGCGAGTGCCGCAGGTGAGAGCGGCGTGTCGTTCTTGTTGAATCGCACGTCAAATCGCGCCGCCAGCTCCTGCTCAATCGCTTCCGGCAGCCGACGTGTCACGACCACCACAGGACGTGACATGATCACGTGCCCTGCGCCGGGGTTGTTTCACGCCACCAGCGGCTGGCTGCCGCCACGCCGCTTCCGGGCGTGACGTCAATCCCGCTGTCGAGCAGCGACAGTTCAACACCGGTCAGTGCACCCGCCAGCATGAGTTCGTTGATGTCGCCCATGTGACCAATGCGAAACACCCGGCCGGCCAATTGCGTGAGTCCGGAGCCGAGCGCCAAATTCCATCGTTCGAACGCCACCTGAATTACCTGCCGCGCGTCGGCACCCTCGGGCACCAGCACGGCCGATACCGTATCGCTGTACCATTCCCGGCGCGTGGCGCACAGTGTCAGCCCCCACGCATGCACCGCCCGTCGCACACCTTCGGCGAGACGTGCGTGACGCGCCGCCACGTTTTCCATGCCTTCGTCGAGCAACATGGTGAGCGCTTCGTCGAGCCCCCACAGCAACGAGAGCGCCGGTGTGGACGGGAAAAATCCCTGCTCGTTGTTCGCGCGCATGGGGCGCAAATCAAAGTACGCGCGCGGTGTGGTGACTACATCCATGAGCTGCATCGCGCGAGGGCTGCAGTAGAGAATGCCCAGTCCGGCCGGCAACATGAATCCCTTTTGTGAACCGGTGATGGCACAATCCACACGCCACGCGTCCATCGCGAATGCGAGACTCGCAATCGAACTCACGCCGTCCACGAACAACAGCGCCGGATGATCGGCACGATCCATGGCCGCACGCACGGCATGCACGTCACTGGTCACACCCGTGGCAGTTTCGTTGTGCACCAGCAGCACGCCCTCGATCGTGCGTTCCGTGTCGGCACGCAACGCCGCTTCAATGAGGTCCGGCGAAGCACCGTCACCCCAGGGCACTTCGATCACGTCTACCTGATAGCCGAGATTGCGCGCGGTCTGAATGAACAGATGCGAGAATTGTCCAAAGCGCACGGCGAGCAATCGTGCGCCCGGATTGAGTGTGTTCACGAGCGCCGCTTCCCACATGGCGCTGCCCGAAGCGGGAAACACAAACGGCGTAGCCGTGGTGCTCCCGACTATTGCGGGGAGCCGGTTGAGAATGCTGCGCGTGAGTGCAGGAAACGCTGGCGACCGATGATCTTCCTGCGCGCGGTGCATGGCGCGCAGCAAGCGGTCGGGAACGTTGGTGGGTCCTGGAATGAAAAGATGATGGCGTCCGGTCATAGCCGAAAGTTACTGCGCAGGCACCTCGTTCGCGTTGTCGGACTCAGCAGCGTTGGGAGCCTCCTCAAGAGCTTCTGTATTATCGTCTGGCGTATCCTGCGCAGTACCGTCAGAGGTGGCACGGGCTTCGTCATCGGCTCCGTCATCGGCTCCGTCATCGGATTCATCCTCACCCGACGCGTCGTCTCCGTTCCGATCATCGTCTTCGGGGGCTAGCGCGCGGATGATTCGCCGGCACAACCGCGTCATGCGCGTGCGCTGTTCGCCGGAGAGGGCGCTCATCAGGGCCACAATCGCCCCCTCGCGTACGGGACTCGCCTCGGTGAGGAGTTGCGTGCCCGCCTCGGTCAGATGCACCGTCGTAAACCGACGGTCGGTTGCGTGCCGCTCTCGGCTAGCCGCACCGCGCTTTTCAAGGGCATCGATGATCGATGTGATTTGCGCCTTGCTACGGCCGAGTGCACGCGCCAGTTCCTGCTGATGCAGCGGACCGCGCATCTGCAATGCCTCCAGCACGCCGAGCTGACTGGCTGACAGTCCAAAGGGCGACAACGCGGCGTCGGCCGCGGATGCCGTCAATGTCGCCGCGCGCTGCAGTCGGGTGTAGGCATCGACGGCGCGTCGACGTTTGCGCTCTGATTTCTCGCGATGTTTGGCGCTGTCTGCTTTCCGGGTCATGCGAGGGCTCCTTGCCTGGAAACTGAAGAACCGTATTGAACGGTGATAGAGAACGTGATTGCACGACGCATGAACCGCGAGCGGCGCACCGGAGAGAACGTGCTGCACCGCGGCGGAAAATGTGGGACGTGGTGCATCAGCCGTGAGAGCAGTGATACTCGTGGCGGGGCGTATTGCACGTCGCAACGTCGCAGGCATACCGGGGCGTCGCCAGAGGTCCAACGAGCACCTGCAGGGTACCGCCGGCGTAGGCTTTTAGCTATCCGGTGGTTCGTAACGAAACGGCGTGCGGGGTAGGGCGGTGTTGGGCGCGGTTGGGCGCGGTTGGGCGCGGTTGGGCGCGACTCGACCGTAACCAGGGGTACTCGTCAGGGTTTGGCCCCTCGCGCTCCCCAGCGCTACGTGCGACATTCGCTCAGTCCCCCATGCGCTGTTCCGCTCAGGAGTGAGATGATGTCCGACACTGGTTCTTCACCCGCAGCCCACCGCCACTTTGGCGACGGAACGTCGCTCCGCGAGCTTGTCCGCTACTTGCGTGAGGGCGTGTACATT
Source organism: Gemmatimonadales bacterium (assembly GCA_038203945.1). Taxonomy (GTDB): domain Bacteria; phylum Gemmatimonadota; class Gemmatimonadetes; order Gemmatimonadales; family Gemmatimonadaceae; genus JAABRT01. The sequence goes on along the minus strand of JBBRDJ010000017.1, from coordinate 10,971 downwards.
CTGGATGCAACCGGCGCGCTGATTGATGCCAATCCCGTGGCACTCGACCTGTTTGGTGTGCGCAGTGTGGACGATTCGCGCGCGCCGGTTCGGGATCGACTGCGATCGAGCGAGGCGTGGCGCGCGGAGATGGAGGCGCTGGCGCGCGATGGCGCGGTGCGGGAGTTCACCCGTGAGATCGAGCGTGGCGATGGATCCGTACGCACAGTGCTGGACACCTGTTACGCTCGGCATGACAACGATACGGTCACTTATCACGGGGTGATTATTGACGTGTCCGTGGTCTCGCCGCGAGATGTCACCGGCAACGCGGACGCACACACACGTGATCAGGGCACGGGTGCCTACACGGCCGACTATCTCGAGTTGCTGCAGACACAACTGGCATCAGCACCGGCGCAGCGCATGGGGGTGTGTGTCGTTCAGGTGGATGCAGTGTCCTCCGCAGAAAGCAGTGCCGCAGTCAGCAAGGAACTTGATCATCGGCTGGAGCGCATGACGCGATTCTTGTTGCGTCACATTCGCGCCAGCGAGGTCGTGGTGCGATCCGACCCTCATCGACTGGTGGTGATCTTGCCCGATGCCGACGACCGCGGAACGGAAACGGTTGGTCGTCGCCTGCAGCTCGCGGCGCTGCGCAGTGCGCCGTCGGCGTTCCGGCTCGGTTGGGCGGCGCGCCGTGAGGCCGAACCGATAGCCGCCACGATTGATCGGGCTGTGGATGACGCCGTGCCGGTGCGCGTGGTAGAACGCAGCTTCCAGCCCGCTCGCTATTAGCGAGCTTTGAACGGGTGAGGGGAACGGTGACGCGCAAGGCCCCGAGTTTATTTGGCCTTGGGGCCTCGTCCGTTTCGTACGCCAAACCGAGCCCCGTCAACTGCCCTGCGAATCTCCACCGCGCCGAGCCACGCACATCAGCCACCCCCATTCCTTTTTCGGAGCTGCCTCAGCGGTTCTGAGGGCTGGCAGGGTCGGGCCGGGGCCGATGGTTGATGTAGCAGAGGAACGCGTTTCAGGAATGGGTGTGCAACCGTCGCGATGTACGGCGTCTCCATGGGCATGATCACCGATTCGCCCATTTCAGGAGTCGTCATGCACACACTGCGTCACACACCGCGTCACACGCTGCGTCACACACTGTGTCACACGCTGCGTCACACGCTGCGTCACACACCGCGGCACACACTGCGTCACACACCGCGGCACACACTGTTTCGCTCGCTGCGCGCGGTTGCGTTGGCCAGTCTCTGCGCGCCGCTGGTTTTCGCGTTGAGTGCCCAAGGTCGCATCGTTTCACCCTGTGCGCGTCCCTTGCCCCAGCCCACCGTTGTGCGCCCGTGTGGTCCGGTGGTGGCGCGCGTGGCCACGTCCACGCTGGTGGAAATCAGCGGACGGGTCGCTCGGACCACGATCACGGAAACGTTTGAGAATCGTGGCGCATCGCTTGGCGAGGCAGACTTTGTGTTTCCGCTACCGAGCGGCGCCGCATTCGAAGAGCTGCGCCTGGAGATTGACGGCCAACTCGTGGCCGGCGAAGTACTCGACGCGAAAGACGCTCGCGAGACCTACGAACGCATTGTGCGCGAGCTGCGCGACCCCGTATTGGTGGAATGGGCCGGCCTTGGATTGTTGCGTACGCGCATTTTCCCATTTCGCGCGGGCGAGCGACGCACGGTGGTTGTGAAGCTGGCCCACGTTGCACCGCGTGAGGGTGATGCGCTGCGTGTCGCGGGACGTCTGGTATCCGGTACAGATGTCCGCGATGAACGTGCCACGGGCACCTTTCGTATTCGCTGGCGTGGCGACTCGCTGGGCACTCCATGGTCGCCCACACATACCGTTGCTCGCGCGCGCAGCGGTTTACCAAACGGACATCAGGAAGTGTCGCTCACCGGACGATCGGGTGATGTGGTGGCGTATCTGCCCATTCGACGTGTGTCCAACGAACCGTCAGTCACGGTGCTCTCGAATAGCGCGGCACGACCTGGGGAACGCGGGGAGCGACACGCGTTGATCATTGTTGCACCACCGCGCGACGCACCACCCGCACTACCCCGCGACATCACACTCGTACTCGATGTCTCGGGTAGTATGAGCGGAGAGAAGATGAAGCAGTCAATTGCGGCCGGACATGCGCTGTTGGGCACGCTTCGCAGCACCGATCGTTTTCGCCTCGTTGCGTTTGCCGACGATATCGATGCGCACACCATCCGATTCACCCCGGTGACCTCGTCGTCGTTGCGCGACGCTCGGCGGTGGTTGCACCGACTCAACGCCCGGGGCGGTACAAACATCAGCGGTGCGCTGCATGATGCGTTGCGTGCGACCGCTGCCCGTACACAGCCCAACGGACGACTGCCGCTCGTGCTCCTGCTTACCGATGGACAGCCCACTGTTGGACTGCGACGCAACGAGATTCTCGACAGCACAGACGTTTGGCGCGCCGACACCCGCGTGTTCACGTTTGGTGTGGGTGCTGATGTTGACGCCACACTGGTGGAGCAGCTCGCCATTGGCGGACGTGGTGCGGCCCATTTCGTGCGCCCCGAGGAGTCAGTCGAGCGTGCCGTCTCGCTGGTGGCCGAACGGCTCTCGGCGCCCTTGCTGGCGAATGTCCAGGTAAGCCTGAGCGGCGGCACACTGCGGGATGTGTATACGCCGTATGGCACTGATCTGATGGCCGGACAGGAGCTGCTTTTTCTGGCCCGCTACAGCGGCGATTCGAGAGCGCAGATCACGGTCACTGGTACACATGGTACAACTGAGCGACGCATGACATCGCGCGTCGACTTTTCAGCGCGTGATTCCACCAATGCGTTTGTGCCGCGCCTGTGGGCGGTGCAGCGTGTTGCGGCACTCGATGCAGTTCGGCGACGTCACGGAGCATCTGACGAAATCGATACCGAACTGAAGCGGCTTGGCGAGCGGTATGGTATTCCAACGCCGCTGACGTCATACTTTGTACAGGAAGCAAACGCTCTCGGGTCGCCGGTGCCCGTTGGGGCAACGGTACCGGGTGCGCGTGGATTGCAGTTACGTTCGGCGGCGGGTCAGCCAGCCGGTGTGTCGCAAGTTCAAGGAGGCAGCGTGTCGGTGTCGTCGAACGCCGCCGCGTTTGCAGCCGCGCGGCAAGCCTCGGAGCAACGCCGGGTTGTCACCCTTTCCGCGGCCGATGAAATGCTGCGTGCGTCGCTCGGTACGACGGCACCCGCCGCGAGCGATGCGTCGGCCGCAAGTGTAATGGTACAAGTGGCTGATGGACGCGCGTTTGATTGGCGTGACTCCACGTGGACAGACCGTCGCCTGATCAGTGACACTACGTTCACACCGGTACTCGTGGTGCGAGTGCAGGCGTACAGCGCGGCGTGGAGCGCGCTGGCCCGGGAGATGCCATCGCTGCGTGAGTCGCTGGCGCTGGGCGACCGCGTACGGGTGCGGGGTACGCGGGCGGTGGTCGAAGTCACGCCCAATGGTGCGACTACCGTGACGCGAGCCACACTCGATCGCCTGATCACGCTCTGGTAGCCCACCTCGGCACCGACTCTCGGGTAGCATTCGTTTATGGAAGACGTGGACCGGTTGTTTCGTCTGTATCACCAGCCGCTCGTGCGCTATCTGACACGGCGGCTGGGCGATCGCGACTGGGCCGAAGAGATCGCGCAGGAGACGTTCCTGCGGGCACTTCGGCAGGAGTCGCTCACGAGTGAGCGGTCGTGGCTGTTTGCCGTGGCCACTAATCTGGTGCGCGACGACGCGCGCAAAGCCACGCGTCAACGGGCGCGGTTGGCCTTGCTCGCGGCCGAAGAGCGCGATCGTGTGCAAGAGCCGGCCGTGCTGTCGATGGAGCGTGATGAGGAACGGGCGTTTGCCCGAAAAGCGGTTGATGCGTTGGCCGAACGGGATCGACTGGCGCTGCTGATGCGTGAAGAAGGGCTGGACTACGACGAGATCGCTGAGGCGCTGCAGATCGCGCGCAGTTCAGTCGGTACGACATTGTCGCGGGCGCGGCGGCGCCTCGCTGAGCACTATGAAGCGCTGCAAGCCGGCGCGGAGGGACAGAGTGATGTCGCAGGATGAACGGGTGCCGTGGCAGATCGACGACGGCGAGATTCACGAGTGGCTTGACGGCGAGCTCTCGCCCGGGCGGGCGCGCGAGTTTGCAGCGCTCGTCGGCTCATCGCCTCAGTTTGCGGCCCGTGTTGCTGAGGCGCGCGGACTGATTGCGGCGTCATCGCATATTCTGGGTGCGTTGGACGACGTGCCGGCTGACGTGTTGCCAAAGATCCCTGCGCCACCTGTTGTTGTCGCTGGCATGCAGTCGGATGGCGCCTCGGCGCGCGTCGCACGTCGTTGGTCGGTGCGTCGTCTGAGCGGTATTGCCGCGCTGCTGATGGTGGGCGTAACCGGCGTGGTGGTGGCGCGACGGGAGCCGGCATTGAGCGAACGCGATGCGTTGGCTCGCGGTGAGAGGGCGACAGAGAGCGCGGCGCCGGAAGTGTCCATGTCGCGCCAGGCGGAATCGGCGGCTACTCGTGAACAAGCGCCGGTCCCAGCGCCGGCTGCAGCGCCCGCTGCGGCTGCGCCTTCGGTCGCACCTACGTCTATGGTTGCGTCACGGGCGCAGACGCCCGCATCAGCAGCGGCGATGGCGACTGCGACAGCACCGACCGTAGCACCGGCAACAGCCTCGGCAATACCGTCAGCAACCGCACGGGCTATCGCACCCGCAACAGCATCGGCGGTGACATCGGCGGAGTTGCAAGCCAAAGCATCGCAGTCACGTCGGGCAGAAGTTGCAGCAGCCGGCACGGCGCGCATCAGTGTCGATTCACCGACCGTGGCGCCGCCGATGAATGTTGAGGGAGGACGACTGCCGCAACTTCGCACCTCTCCCCCAATCCCGGGGGCCTCGCGCGCTTTTTCGGGGTCGTCGGTGGGCCGGTCTGATGCCAGTACCGCTGATGCAGGCAATGGGATCGAGCCTCAGTCTGACATTGCGCAGGCGGACCTGCTGCTTAGTGTGCAGCGTGTGCAATGTGCACCAAACTGTGTGCAGCTGCGCGTCGAAGTGGCCAGTGACGGACGTCTGCGCCGCTGGAGACAAGCGCTTGGTCGCGCCACCATTGCCGATACCGCCACGCTGAGTGCAACGGCGCTGACATCGCTCACGCAAGCCGTGGCCACGCTGCGGCTCGACACACTGCCCGCCGTGCTCCGACTCGACGGCGCTCAATGCCGCACGGTGGGATCACTGCGCGAATCACTGCGAGTGAGCTTCGTGTACAACACAGTACCACGGCAAGTGATGGGGTTGCCGTGGTGCAGCGATGGAGATCATGTGTTGGATTGGGCCGCGCAGGCGATTGAAGAAGCGGCGTCGCGGCAGCTTGGTGCCGTGTTACGCTGAATGCCGCGCGGTCGCTGCACGCGCGGTCGCTGCAATTACTTCGCGTGCTTCAGCCCGCAGTCAACAGCTTCGTATCATCGTTGGTGAGTACCCACAGCGAGTATCCGGCAAGCACGGTACCCACGGGAAAGTTGAACAGACCAAGCGCTGACGTCACAATGAGCACATAGCGCGCCCAGTTTTTTTGGGCCAGCAAGCCTATGCCGCCCACCAGCTGTGGCAAGCCCAGGATCGCCAGAAAGCCGCCGACCACCAGACCGATTGTGCCCGCGAGCAGCGCGTTCGCAGCGTCACCGCTGAAGATGCCGAACAGACTCAAGCCGAACATCAACAGCAGACCAACCAACGCCGACAAAACGCCCACGGCGATGTTTCCAAACGCGACAAGGCGCAAATGTGTGTGCATTGATGACCCGTAGTGAGAGAAACCCGAAGCGGTGCCTGTTCAGTCCCTACGCCATCGAAGGCGGCCCGGTTTCGGGGCCAGCGATACCAGCGCCACGCCGCCCACGATCACGGACATTGCCAGCATGGCGCGCGCAGGCAGTCGTTCACCCGCGAGCGTGACGCCCAGGAGTACCGCGACCGCCGGATTGATATACGCATACGTGCCAACCGCCGCCGGACTGGCTTTCTTGAGCAACCACATATAAGTGCTGAAGCCAACCAGCGATCCAAACACAATGAGGTACAGCACCGACAGCATTGACTTCATTGACACCGTGTTGAGCGACACACGGGCCGGTTCGCCTACCGCCAGTGCGAGCAGCAGCAAACCCGCGCCGCCGCACACCATCTGCATCCCGCTGTTCATGGGCGCATAGGCCGCCTGTTCAGCGCCACGGGAAAACAACGAGCCCGCCGTCCAGGCCAGTGATCCGATCACAAGCACTGCGGCGCCCACGGGATCAACCGGCGCGTTGCGCCACGATCCGTCGGCCGGCAAGACCAGCAGACTCACGCCCACCAGTCCAATACCCACGCCGACAAGTTGTGCCGCGGTTGGCCGGCGACCGCGTGCGCGTTCCAAAAGCACCATCCAGAGCGGAACCGTCGCCACCAGCAATGACATCATGCCCGACTGGACACGTTGCGCTGCCCACGCGACCGATCCGTTACCCCAGAACAGCAGCAGTCCACCAACAATGGCGGCGTTTCGCCACGCGGTACCGCTCACGCGCGCCTTTCCACGCCACACGCTCCACATCACCAGCAGAAAGCCGGCGATAAGAAAACGAATCGCCCCCATGAGGAACGGCGGAATGGTGTCCACCGCAAAACTCATGGCGAGATAAGTGGAGCCCCAGACCACGTAGATGCAGAGAAATGCCAGGATCAGTTGCCACTGCGGTGGCGGCACAACACTCGGCGTCTCCACGTTGCCGACGTCGTTCACGATGGTGGAGACAGCCGGCTGAACCGATCACTCACTCGACATCGTCGGGAAACTGTGTGGGAACGGCCTGGACCGCGCCAATGAGCGCCGTACCGGCCTTGGCGTGCATCATCAATGTGCCGAGCGGACCGGTAAATTTGATCCGTCCACCGGACACGGCACCGATCGCATCGAGGCCGTCCTGCGCCACTTCTTTCCATGTGTTGTAGTCAGCGCGCAAGACAAACGTCGCGTCGACCGTGTGCGGCGGCATGATGACCGCAGCCGTACACACCCCGCGATCGAGCGTGAGTTGTACGGCCACCGCATGCGGAAAGCCGTACGTCGGTGTCGCATCGAGAACCAGCGCCACCGGCCAGGTCCAATTTTTGGCCAGCGCGCTGTACGTCGCGTCAGCATTGATGGCGTCTTTAAACGCTGCGGCCCATTCGGGGGAAAACGGTCGGAACATTCGAATCAGTTAGAAGACGGTGACTCATAGACATTCACTGACTGCGTCACCTCACACAAAACTATACCATACCGCTCCGAGCCAGAATCACAAAAAACACCGGAGGGCTAGCGGGAGAAAGCTAGTCAGTCCCACATTCGAAAATGTTCACACGCTGGGCTTTCCTTGTACCCCGCGATTCCCAACCAACAGTCGAGGTCGCTGTTAAAATGCGCTCAGCAACCAACGTGCACTGTGTGACGCACAGCACCAACTACCGATGACTGGCCCTTCTTTGCTGTTCGTGTACGGTACGTTGCGACGGAATTCCGGGCACCTGATGGCTGAACGACTGGCCGGCGACGCAACCTTTGTTGGCGAAGCAACGATTGCCGGCCGCCTCTACGAGACCGGTACGTTCCCGGCAACCACTGCCCCATCCACTCCCGACGATCGAGTGGTTGGCGAAGTGTGGGCCATTCCGCCAGCGTCGGCCGACACCGTGCTTTCCATGCTCGACCAATACGAAGGATACGCGCCGGACGCACGGTTTGGGTCTCTTTTTGTACGCGTGCGTATGCCAATTCGTTTTGGCGATGGCAGCGAACAGGATGCGTGGGTTTACCGATACAACCAGGAAGTGTCGGAAAGTGAGCGGATTGTGTCTGGGGACTGGCTCATGCGGTGAGCGCGGGGCGCACGGTGACCGCAGCGCGCACGGTGACCGCGGTGACGGGTTGAGCGAACAGGCGCCGCCCATTGAGATGGCCTAAGCCCGCGCTTACGTACCGCGCGGTTTGGCGCGCCGAGTGGCTGGCGCGGACAACGGGTCGTCGGGCCACGGATGTCTTGGATAACGTCCACGAAGCTCCCGACGCACGGCAAAGTATCCTTCGCGCCAGAACCCGGCCAAATCACGCGTCACCTGCACGGGACGTTGCGCGGGCGACAGCAAATGCAACGTGAGTGGCACGCGACCGCCGTTAATCATGGGCGTGACGGACCAGCCGAACACCTCCTGCAGTTTGACAGACAGCACGGGCGCGTCGGCGCGGCTGTAGTCAATCGCGATCCGCGAACCGCTTGGTACCTCCATGTGCGTCGGTGCCAACTGATCGAGCGCCGCACGCTGCGACCAGGTCAACCGGTCGAGCAATGCGCTCGTCAGCATCGGATCCGTGATGTCCGCGAGTGATTGCGCGTCGAGCAGCAATGGATACAACCATGTGGGCGCATCACTTGTCAGCGCCGAGTCTGACACGTCGGGCCATTCCGGATCGTGCACGCGCAGGAACAGGAGTCGTTCGAGCAGTTGCGTTGTGCTCCGCCCCATGGACAGCGCCTGCATCCCGCGCCGCAGCACCACCGCCAGCAAGACCGCCGCCCGCTCCTCGGGACGCACATCGCGAAGCGGGGCATCGTCGATTACCAGGTCACCAAGACGCCGCTGCCGCCGAGCGATGAGACGGTTGGTGTCTTCGTCGTAGCGCACCGTTCGCGCGTCGCGGATTTGTCCGCTGAACTCGGCCCGCAGTTGCTCCAGCGTCACACTGACCGCGCGCACGACACGGTACTCCGGCGGTGCGCCGTCAACCTCAGCAATGGCGAGCCACGCCGCACCATGCAGTGCATCACGTGCATCGAGCGCCGCGCCCACGCCGTTGCGCATAAGGTAGCGCCCACGTTGCATGGGTGGCTCCGCACGCGCGGCGCTGCGATCGGCGGTGCGCTGTTGCGCAATACGATCGGGATACGCGAGTGCGACCAGCACGCCGAGGTCGTTTGCGGAAGCTGCAGGCAGCTCACGTTCGCGCGCTGGTTCACGCGCTGGTTCACGCGCTAGACCGCGCGCCACATCACGCGCGAGTTCACGCGAGAGTTCGCGCACGCGCTGCAGCGCATCGCGATCTACACTCGCCCCGTTCAGTGCGTGATGCAGTGCATCGGCGCTCGCGCCCTGCACCAACTCGACGCGCAGCTGCAGATCAGACGGTGCGGGTGAGCGGGCGCCGCGCAGGAAGTCGCGTTCTTCCAGACAGGCCGCGAGGCTCGCGCCCAGTGTGGCCACGCCTCGGGCACGCGCGTGTAACAACATGTGCGCCAGCCGCGGGTGCACCGGCAACGCCGCCATTTCTCGTCCGTGCGGAGTGATGCGTCCGTTGTTATCGAGCGCGCCGAGCAGTGTGAGTAGCGCACGTGATTGTTGCAGCAGTGCGGGCGATGGTTCGTCGAGCCAGCGCAACGACGAGGCGTGCTCCACACCAGCTTCTGCGAGCTCAAGAGCCAGCGGTGTGAGATCGGCGTCCAGAATTTCTGCGCGTGTAGCAGGCGACAACATGGCGTCTTCATGCGCGTCCCACAATCGATAGCAGTGGCCCTCCGCCACACGACCCGCGCGACCGCGTCGCTGATCTGCCGAAGCACGGCTGACGCGCACCGTTGTGAGGCGCGAGAGACCCACTCGCGCATCGTACCGCGGCAGTCGTGATCGACCCGCGTCTACGACAACACGCACTCCTTCAATGGTCAGGCTGGTTTCGGCAATGGAAGTGGCCAGCACCACTTTGCGTTCACCGGGAGGTGCGGGGGCAATCGCCACGTCCTGCGCGGGCAGCGGCATCATGCCAAAGAGTTCGTGTACCACAACGCGCAAGGGTTCTGCGCGAACGGCGTCTGCCAAGGCGGCGTGCGAGCTGCCGCCCGCGACAAATTGCGAGGCGTCGTAAAACTCGGCTGTGTTCAACGACGAGGTGTTGAGCAGCGCTGCGGTACGTCGTATCTCACGCGCACCGGGAAGGAACACCAGCACATCACCATCGTGCGTCAGCAGTGCTTCCCGCACCACGCGCGACGCCTGCGCTTCGAGCGGTTCTTGCGCCCGTGCACCGCGATAGTGCGTACTCACGGGAAACATGCGACCACGGCTGCGAATGACTGGTGCCGCGCCGAGATGGTCTCGCAACAGTTCGGCCACCGCGCTGCCATCGAGTGTTGCCGACATCACCAGCACACGCAAATCATCGCGCACGACATCGCGCGTGTTGAGCGTGAGCGCCAACCCGAGGTCCGCCGACAGCGATCGCTCGTGAAACTCGTCAAAGATCACGGCACCAATGCCATCGAGCGTGGGATCGCGCGCCAGCATGCGCGTAAGCACGCCCTCGGTGATCACTTCAATACGCGTGCGCGCACTGATACGTGAATCGCCGCGCACGCGATAACCCACCGTCTGTCCCACCGACTCGCCGAGTGTCCGTGACATGAAATGCGCGGCCGCGCGCGCCGCCAATCGCCGTGGCTCAAGCATGACCACCCGTGCGCGGCCCAGCCACGCATGTCCGAGCAGACTGAGCGGAACGCGAGTGGTTTTTCCCGCTCCGGGCGGTGCTTCGAGCACGGCCATCCCTCGCGTTGCCAACGCTTCGTGCAGCGAGGGCAGGACATCATCAATCGGGAGCGACGTCACCGACGTCTGAGCGGTGCCGGCGGTATGAGCTGCTGCGTGATCCAGCGTTGCGCAGCTTCCAGCGGTTCATCCCGTCCGGCGCGAACCCCGGCCACGGTGGGCTGCGCCGACACGGACGGCTCCAGTCCCAATCGTTGAATGAATCGTCCATCGGAATGACGCACCTCGGTGATCGGAACGCCCACTCTGAAGTCGCCCGGTAACAACACGGCGGCGGTGCGACCCACGGCTCCGGCAGTAGTACTGCCAATGAGCACGCGCCGTGGTCCACC
>JBBRDJ010000016.1:0-48677 GCA_038203945.1 Gemmatimonadales bacterium | reverse complement strand
ACTTCGACCACCGGAGAACGCGCGGCGTCGAAGATGCCGGGAAAGCTGGCCAGGGTGGGCGCGATGGGCGAAACAAAGTAGAAACCCGGTGTGCCGTCATTGCGGGCGGCATCGCGGATTTCCATACGGGATTCCAGATCGGGGCCGACCGCGCCGCCCGGCTGCGAACTATCGGTACAGGCGGACAGGCCGAACACGGCCAGCAGGGCGGCCGGAAGCAGACGCTTCATTTGGTGCAAGGTGTGGGGCATGGAACGTCGGGCCTCATTGGATGAAAGGCGAGCGCGGCAAGGGATATATCGGAACGGACAGACGTGCACGAGCACCAACGCGTCGAGGCGGACCGCGTTGGTGTGGGACGTCGGAGCATCAACAGGAAGCGTTGCTCATGTGCTTGGTTCGACGTCGTGAATACGCGCCGAGCGCGAGCAGACCGACGGCCGTTAAGAGCACGCTGGATGGCTCCGGCACGGCGTTGACGGGAGGGTCGACGGGGTCGATGGGATCGACGGGGTCGACGGGGTCGATGGGGTCCACATCGAACCGGAGAAATCCTTCGCCGCCAGGAAAGCCGGGGGCAGCAATGCGCAGTTCCAACGTGACGGTGAAGTCGCCGGGCAAGAAGAGGAAACTCGCTTTGCTGAGTGCCGAGTTTTCCCACGCTGCCTCGCCGTCCAACGCCTCGGTATCGAAGCTACCCATCACATCTGGCGTAAAGAACAGCCGCGAGCCGTTCAAAAAGATGTCAAAGGCATCGCCCGTCACGCCCGCGTCGGTCACTCGAAGGCTAACCCGCTGCGCCGGTGAGAAAGAGAAGCCCAAGCCTTCGACCGGTCCGACACCATTGAACCACTCGAATGGTGTCCACGTCCCAATCGTCAGCGCCTGTTGCGCCGTCACGACCGTCGGCGTCGCCATTCCCACCGTGCAGCCGATCGCGAGCATGGCTCGCCGCATCCACCTTGTCGTGCGCATTGTGTTGAACCTTTGGAGAGAGAATAAAAAGATTTCTGCGATCAGTTACCGGATTCCAAAACCACGCCGCCCCAAAAAAGGCAGCGACCGGACATCCTTAACACGCACCAACCCTCTCCAAATTCTCACACACGTGCGTTGCAGTTTTCGACACGGAAAAGCTCGCCGCATTCGGCAACACTACGCTACACACCGCATTCAACCACGCCGCACGCACAGCACCAACCCACTCCACACGCACCCATCACACCCTCTGGACAAACACCAAACGCGAGTCCAAACTAGCCCGATCATGCGAACCCTCCCGCGTCTCACGCTTGCGCTCGCCACACCGTTCGCCATCATCGCGCTCACCTCGCCAGTGCCCGCGCAGAACACCCGCGCCACCGCACCACGACCGCTCGCTGGCATCATGGTGCGCGAAACCGTGCTCGCCTTTGACGAAGGAAATGACGACGCAACCGTCACGGCGTGGCGCGCTCGCATTGGCAACGATCAAGCCAAGCATGCGTTGCTCGATGGCACGCTGGCCATGCTCACGTACCGCTACGACGACGCGGAACGGTACCTGCGGCGCGCCGCGCGTGATACCGCTGATCCAACCGCCACGTACGCTTCGTTCTTACTCGTAAGTCTCATCGCCGATCGATCGCAATACGCCGAGGCGCTAACAGCGCTGCAATTGCAAAAGCCCCGCATGATCAGATATGGCGATGCGTCCGGTTTGGCCGATGTTTTGATCAACGAAGCCAAAATCGTATTGCGTACCACGGGCGTTGCTGCCGCGCACGCTCGGCTGCGTGAGGCCGAAGCGCTCCTGCCAGCCGATGATCCGTACATTCGTTCGCGCCACGCATGCACCGTCTTGCAGGTACGCGTGCGTGCCGCAGACCCGATTGCCGACAGTACCTGGGAACGCGCAATCGATGAGGCACAACAGGCCGGCGCGCGCGTGCATGCCGATTGCCTTTTCGCGCGTGCGCAACGCATGGAGGCCAGTGGACTGGCTGATGGCGCGCTTATAATACTCGATACACTGGCCATGGTGCAGCGTCGTGCGCGACTGTTCGGCGGACTGACCGCCACGCTGCAGTGGCAGGGCAGCACTCTCCTATCACGTTCGCGCTACGCCGAGGCGCGCGCAGCGCTCGAGGACGCACGCGCGGCGGCCCGCGTCAGCAACAGTCGGTTGTCGGAAGCCTGGGCCACACACGAGCTGGGCCGCGTCGCACAACGCCTCGGCGCCAGCGCTGATTCAGACGTACTGTTGCTGGCCGCCCGACAAATTTTCATGGAGGCCGGCGATGGCACTGGCGTATTGTACGCCAACAGAGCCTACGCGGAGGGGTTACTGTTGCGCGGAGCACTTGCCAGTGCGGATTCTGCCTTCCTTGCTGCCCGGGCAGACACTGAACGGCTGTCTCCCTCCATGGCAGTGTCGGCGCTGACGGCACAGGCCGACATCGCGCGCCAGCAGCGTCGGTACGAGGCCGGCCAATCGCTGCTCGATACCGCCAGCGCGATGGCGGCGACGCGCCGCATGACGGGATGGAGCACAGAAATCCGGTATCAACGCAGCGCCCTGCTGCTCTCGTCGGGCCACTACCAAGATGCCATTGCGCACCTCGACACTCTCGAGCGCGCGCATGGCAACCTGCGTGGCCCGGCACGCTTCGAGCTGTTCAGCCGCCGGGCCGAGGCCGAGGCGGCCGCCGGCCTACTTGACGAGGCGTGGAAAACCGTCAGCACGGGGCTCGCCGAGTTCGATCGCTACCGCGCGTCGCTGTCACGCCGCGAGGATCTGTTGGCCTCGCTGCAAGACCGCGCGCTCGACTGGGATCGCGACCTCGGCGTCGCCACACTCGTCTCGTACTTCGCAGCCGCTGGCCGCACAGCCGACGCCTTGGCCATCGCCGAGTGGCGACGCGTGCGCGCCCGCGAACAAGCGGCGTTGCAGCGCGGTGCGCTATCGATCGATGCCGCGGGACGCATTCGGGTTGCGGTCGGCGTTGGCGACTCAACGGGTGTCGATGCAGGCCGACTGCCGGCGTTGGCGCGAGCACGAATCGCACCATCACATGCCGTGGTCAGCTTCATCGTAGGGCGCGGCGGTGAGCCAACCACCGCGTTTGTGCTCACGCGTGACACGCTGGTCAGTGTCTCTCTCGTGGCCATCGATTCCGTGTCCAGTGATATCGAACGATTCAGTGCACTGTTGCACGGCGGGCGCGTATCGGAATCACTGGCACAACGACTTGGCTCGGCGTTTTTCGTACCGCTGTTGCAACACTTGCCGGTGCGCACCACGCGCCTGGTGCTCGTGCCCGACGGCGACTTGCACGGACTGCCCTTTGCCGCGCTCACGCATCCCGCAGGTGGCCCGCTGCTCACGCACTATGAACTGGCCATTGCGCCTTCGGTAGAAGACGCGCTGGGGGGCGTGTCGACGGCGCCGCGACGGAACGTGGGCACACGGTCAGTGGTAGTTGGCGCGCCCAGCCGGATGCCCGTCATTCCCGGTTCAGCGCAGCAGTGGGGCGCGCTGCCGGGGGCGCGATCCGAGGCTCGGGCGGTGGCCACCCGACTCCTTGGGGCCACCCTGCTTCACGGCCGCGATGCCACGCGGGATCGTCTGTTGCGGGGCATTCGCGACGGCGGGCAAGTGCTGCACGTAGCGACGCATGCGGTCGCCGCACCGGCATCGTTTGCGAGAAACGGACTGGCCCTGCAAGCGTCTGCCAGCGATGACGGACTGTTCACCCTCAACCATCTCGCGGCGCAACCGTTGCCGTTTGATCTCGTGGTGTTCTCAACCTGCTCGAGCGGTGACGGGGTGATGTTGGTTGGGCAGTCGCTGCACGGCCTGGTCGCCACCGCCCTCGACGCCGGAGCGCGCGGCGTGGTGGCCACGCGGTGGCGGGTGGAAGACGCCGCGATGGCTGCACTCATGGCGTCCTTCTACGAGGCGATCGCGAGCGGCCACGATCCGGTGACCGCGCTGCAGCGGGTACGACTGCAGGCGATGCGGTCTGGCGTGTCACCAGCCATTTGGGCCAATCTGGAGTATTTCGGTGACCCCACGTTGCGTCTGCAGTTGAAGACGCGTCCACCGTCATCGTGGGCGCGCCTGAAAGGAACCGTGCGCCGGTGGTTCCCCTGGTGAGCAAAACGTCTTTCTACGTATAGCTGGAATCGCCCTAAGGAACGAAACTTCGACAGTTTCTCGCTACTTTAGCGAGTAGTTGCAATGCGTGCAGGCCGCAGGAGCAGCATTCGTTCGCGCTCCTGATGCACACGTCACCAACCTCCTCCCCAGTGCTCGTTCGCCCACCAGCGCACCCTGACCCGCGGCCACATCTCCTCTCGCCCGCCCTCCTCAAGCGCCGACTCGGCGTCAAACGCCTCGGCCCTCGAACGCACGCTGCTGCGATTCGGTGCTATGGTGCGCCGCGTCACACGAACGCGTGGCCTGTGCGACAGTGACGTGGATGAGGTGTTACAGGAAGTGCGCGTACGATTGTGGAAGTCGAAGGCGTCCGATGAGAAACTTGACGGCCTCAGTACGTCATATATGCAGAGGGTGGCGAATTCTGCCGTTATCGATATGCTCAGAAGACGCCGCGCTCGACGAGAGGAACCGCTGGACGAGACCTTCGACATCCCGAGTGTTCCCTCCAGTCTCATGGTCGCGTCGCCAGACCGGTCAGAGGAAGACGAACTGGCGCATCGACTCGAGCAAGCACTCGCACAACTCCCGCTTAACCGACGCATTGTGGTCCAACTTCACCTTGAAGGATACACACGTGACGATATGGCTCGGCTGACCTGCTGGTCCGAAGCCAAGGTGCGCAACCTGCTGTATCGCGGGCTGGACGAGCTGCGCGCGCACATGCGCGCGAGTTCGGGAGAGGCTCAGTGACGGACGACGAGCTGGAACGCGCGCATGTGGCCTTGCAGCGCCAACGCCGTGCCAACCGCACGATCGACGCGCCCTCGCCCGAACAGATGCAGGCATTGGTGGACGGATCACTGCCCGCGTCCGAGCGAGAAGCGGTGCTTGATCGCGTCTTTGCCAGCGGGGCTACGGATGACCTCTCGCTGCTGCATGCGATCGCGTCCACGTCCCGTACGTCATCCTCACCCGTAGTGTCGACGATACGCCGCTTCGCGCCGTGGGCGGCGGCGGCGGCACTGCTGCTCATGGTTGGCATCCCCGTCGCACGCCTGTCACGTGGAAACGGCGAGGGCGAAGTGCGCTACCGCGGCGCCGACACGAACGAGAATGTGCCCACGCTCGCGGCCACGCGCGCCGCATCCGGATCAGTGATGTTTTCGTGGAGCCGCGTGCGCGATGCGGAGCGCTACACGCTGGAAGTGCTCGATCAAAACTCCGAGCTGGTGGTGCGTCGAGAAACGACCGACACCACCGTGACGCTGCCGGATTCGCTGCTTGTCGCTACCGCTGGCGATGATGGGAAGGACTGGTGGGTTGTCGCGCACCTGCCGAGCGGTGGAAAGCGTCGCAGTGCGCTGGGTACCATCGGTGCGATTCTCCGGAAATAGCGCGCCGGTTGTCGCGAAGCGCAGAGAGTTGCCCTCAGCGAGCCGTGTGCTCCACAGCCAGACGCACGACCATGTAACCGTCGGCCCGCGAGGTACTTTTACGCCGCCGCCAACTGCCCACCACAGCCCGTGCAAAATCGCGCACCCGGTTGCGTGATTTTTGCACCGCACGACCCGCACGCGCCCGGCAGATACGATCCGCATGACGAGCAGTACACCGAGTCGCTTTCCGGACGCGGTCCGCAGCTGCCGCAGTTGGGACGACGCGATTGCACGGCGCGCACGGCCGCCTCAACAGGATCCTCACCGTCGGCCACTGCATTGCGCGCGACATTGGTAATCGCAGCATCGTCCTCCTCGCGCAATTCGGCCAGAGCCAACGCGGTGTACTTGGCCTTGAGCTCTTCGTAATCGATGTCAGACAACTTGCCGGTGGCTTGGTCAAACTCGATCTCACGCAGCGCTTCCAGCGCCAAGCCTTCATCAGGTGAGATGTTGGAGCTCTGCACCGCACGCGCACCGTCACGCGAATACGCCGAACGTGGGCTTTGATTCTCGTCAACCGCACTCAACAACGGCATCAACACAACGGTGAGTGCGAGGAGTGCAATGAGGGTGCCGAGGACGAGGGGGAGTGAACCGTCAGGCATGGCAGTGTGTCAGCGGGGATCGGCGTAAGTCGGAAGACGTCAGCGCGCGTCGTCGCGCAGCGCGGCCTGCAGTCGAGCCATTTCATCGTCGGTGGCCTGCACGCCAATGCGGCCTACACCACCATCGACACGCGCAGCAACGGCATTCACTGCATTTTGGCGCCACGAGCGCACGAGCCCCGCAATCACCAGCGCGCCGGTGCCCACGGCCGCAAACGGCATGAACCAGACCATCAAGCTGAAACCCGATTTCCTGGGCGACGCCATGATGCGCTGGCCATACACGTTGTCGAGCTCCAGCAGAATTTCTTCGGCACTGTAACCGCCATTGACCATCCGCACCACATCACCGTGAATGGCCGGCGAGTTGCTGCACGCGACGTCAGTGGTGCGGCAGGTGTAAATGTCGAGCGTGCACGGGCAGGGACACGCCAACGTGCGCTCCAACGCAATGATCGCGTCCTCGTCGAGCTGCACGGTGGGGTTGGACTTGGCCGGTGGACGAACAGGCAAGTAGTAGTTGCCCTCCATGTTCACCGTATTGCTGGCCTGCCCACGCAGTACCGCCGGTGCCATCATCAACGCCGGCACGAGCGCTGCACCGCGCCGAAAAAATGCTCGGCGCGATACACCATGCGGCGACGGAAACATGTTCACGCGCCAACCAGCGCTTCATCGTGTTGCGGCGTCATTTCGGCCGCGTATCCACGCTCACGACGTTCGGCCTGCGGCCACATCACAATCACGCCACCAAAAGCCATGATCATTCCGCCAATCCACACCCAAATCACCAGTGGGTTGAAGTTGATGGTCAGGATGGCCGTATTGGCGTCGAGCATTCCCGAGAAGAACACGTACACATCCTGACTGGCCATTTCGAGAATGGCGACTTCAGTGGATGGTTCAAAGGTCGCATTTTGCGCCGCATCAAAGTGCTGCCGACGTTCAGCGACCATGGGCGGCATGGGCTCACCGTTGCGCTCCACGACCAAACTGATCGCCGTGACATCGCGATTTACTGTTTTGTAGCGAGACAATCCTTCGTTGCGGAAGTTCCAGGTGTTCCCCAGCGGATCTACGGCAACGTACGCGTCCCCTTCCTTCAACTCAACCTGTGCAAAATCCTTCTTGAAGAACTGTCCGGCGAATGCGGCAAACATCACCACCACGCCAAAATGCACCACGTATCCGCCGTAACGACGACGGTTGCGCGCGACCAGGCGCACTCCGGCAATCGCCAGTCCTTCCTGATACATGCGACGGCGCGCACCGATGCCCTTCACAAACTCCTGCGTAATCGTGGTGGCAACAAATCCCACCAAACCGTAAAACACCAGCGCATAAAAGTGACGCATGCCGAGCAACATGAGCACGGCGACGGCCACAAAGCCCATCGCCACCGGCATCATGAACTGACGCTGCAGGTTGGCCGTGGAGGCGCGACGCCAGGCGATCAGCGGACCAATGCCGGTAAGCGCCAGCAGCAACATGCCAAGCGGCATGTTCACGGCGTTAAAGAACGGCATACCGACAGTGATCTTCTCGCCCTGCACCCACTCCGACAACACCGGAAACAGCGTGCCCCACAGCGTGGTGAACGCAATGCCCACCAGCACCAGATTGTTGTACAGGAACGCCGCCTCGCGACTCACCATGCTCTCGAGTTCAGCCTTGGCTTCCATGTCCTTGAGACGCGTGGACACCAATGCGGCGGTGAGAACCGTGGCCGCAATGAGGAACCCAAGAAACCACCCACCGATGCTCGACTGCGCAAACGCGTGCACACTTTCAATTACACCACTTCGCGTAATGAACGTCCCAAGAATCGACAACAGGAATGTCAGCACCACCAGCGTCACATTCCACTTGCGCAGCATGCCGCGCTTTTCCTGAATCATGATGGAGTGCAGGAACGCTGTACCGGTCAGCCACGGCAGAAGCGATGAGTTCTCAACGGGATCCCACGCCCAGTAACCCGACCAGCCAAGTTCCACATACGCCCACCACATGCCGAGCACAATGCCAATGGTGAGAAAGAACCATGACAGCAGCGACCAGCGGCGCACCGCCGCCAGCCACTCACCATCGAGCTGACGGGTGATCAGCGCCCCAATGGCAAAGGCAAACGGAACCGCTGTAGCTACATACCCGAAGTAGAGCATGGGCGGATGAATGGCCATACCCGGATTCTGCAGCTGCGGATTGAGACCACGACCGTCGGCCGGCACCCAGTCGAGCCGTTCAAATGGATTGGCGCCAAACGCGGTGGCCAGCAGGAAAAAGAGCGTGATCAAACCCATGGTGCCCGTTACCCAGGGCATCATTTCACGCAATCGTTTTCGATTGAACAACACCGCCATTGCCCCATACCCCGAAAGAATCAGGGTCCAGAACAACATCGATCCGGCCTGTCCGGCCCAGAACGAGGAGAAGATGTATACGGACGGCAAGTTGCGGCTGGTGTACGACGACACGAAGCGCAACGAGAAGTCATGCGTAAACAGCGCGTACCAAAGGCCAATGGAGGCGACCAGCGTAAAGGCAAACGTCGCATACATCGCGCGCTCGCCGCTGAACACCAGGTCGCTGCGGCGCTGATAGCCGCCAGCCCAGGACACCGTGGTTGTCCAGGCAGCCATCAGGATGGCTACCCAGAGCGAAAGCTCGCCAACGAGAGTCACGTCAGGTAGGGTGAGCGCCGAGGCTCAAACAGCGGGCTTGGTGCCCGTAGGGTAGCTCGGCGATTGTGGATACTTGTCCGGCTCGTTTTCGTAGCGGGACGCACACTTGGCTAACAGCGTGGTTGCCTGAAAGGTGCCGTCAGCAGACAGGCGACCTTCCACCACAACGTCAACACCGTCGGTAAACGTGTCGGGAATGACACCCTTGTACAGCACCTTGTACGTGGTGGTGCTGTCGGTCATCTCAAAGCGCACCGAGCGGCCATCTGGCGCGCGCACGATCGTGCCCAAAACCACCGTGGCGCCAACTTTGACGCCCACTTTCACGAACGACGGATCGTCGTCGATTTTGTTGGCGAGTTCGCTGGTCGTCAGGAAATACTGCGCCGTCTCCTTCACGGAGCTGCCCATGAGGGCGCCCGATGTGCCCATGACCAACAACCCACCGAGGAGAAACTTGCTGCGAGCTTTCACAACTCTCCACCTTGGCAACGGAGGATCGGCCGCTGCAATCCGGGATTGGCCACGTGCATTCGCACGCTGCCACTCCTGTCAGCGCGCACTGTCGCGGCTGAACTGCCTTCTAAACCCCGGAGCACCGCACCGGGATCCCGAATGCTACATGTACAACATAGCAAGCGCCACCTGTAGCGTTAGTGCCTGTGACACCGATTATTCCAGCTCAGCGCCGGGACGGTCACGCGCCCAGCTCAGTGCGGCCCGCACCGCCCGACGCCAACCCACATGTCCAGCGCGGGCGGCGGCGACGCCATCCCCCGGCACAAAACGGGTAAATCGACGTGAGGACAGGAACGCGTCTGCATCTTTCCAGACGCCAGCGGCAATACCCGCCAGCCCCGCCACGCCGAGGGCCGTGGTTTCCACAATGTCGGGGCGCTCCACCGGCACACCCAGCGCATCGGCCTGAAACTGCATGAGCCAGTTATTGCTGGTGGCGCCACCATCTACGCGCAACCGATCAAACGGCACGCCACCTTTGCGCCGCATAAGCGACAGTACGTCGGTCGTGCCAAAGGCCATCGCTTCGAGTGCCGCCCGCACCAGGTGCGCCGATGTGGTGCCGCGCGTGAGCCCCACAATAGTGCCCCGGGCGTGCGGCTCCCAATCGGGAGCGCCCAAGCCGGTGAGCGCCGGCACAAAGTAGACGCCATCAGTACTCCCCACCGATCGGGCCATGGTCTCGGTTTCCTGCGCCGATTCAATGACTTTGAGTCCGTCACGCAACCACTGAACCGCCGCACCGGCCACGAAAATCGATGCTTCGAGCGCAAACGTGGGATTGCCCTGCGCGTCGCAAGCGATGGTGGTAAGCAATCCGTCACCAGGCTCCGGACGCACTTGCGCCGTGTTAAGCAAAAGAAAGGCGCCCGTGCCGTACGTATTCTTGCCACCGCCGGCACTCCAGCCACCCTGACCAAACAGGGCTGCCTGCTGATCACCAGCCACGCCCAGAATCGGCAACTCCATACCAATCGAGGCGCTGGTGGTGGTGCCAAAGAACCCGCTTGAGCGACGCACGTCGGCCAGCAGGGCGCGCGGGATGCCAAAGAGCTCCAGCAACTCGTTGCTCCAGGCGCGTTTTTCAATGTCGTACAACATGGTGCGCGACGCATTGGTGGGATCGGTCGCGTGCACCGCGCCAGCGGTGAGATGCCAGATCAGGAACG
Source organism: Gemmatimonadales bacterium (assembly GCA_038203945.1). Taxonomy (GTDB): domain Bacteria; phylum Gemmatimonadota; class Gemmatimonadetes; order Gemmatimonadales; family Gemmatimonadaceae; genus JAABRT01. Next base: position 38,120 of record JBBRDJ010000016.1, on the reverse strand, counting down.
AGTCAATCGTGCCGGCGGCCAGTTCGCCGCGCTGCGCCCGCTGCGACAGCGAGGGTTGGCCGAGCAGCCATTCGAGCTTGGTGGCACTGAAGTAGGGATCGGTAACCAATCCGGTCAGCTGCTGAATACGATCGGCCTGCGCGTCGAGCGCGCGACAGCGATCAGCCGTGCGTCGGTCCTGCCACACAATCGCGCGATGCACCGGCTCGCCGGTAGCCCGGTCCCACAACACAATGGTTTCACGCTGATTGGTAATGCCCACGGCCTTGGGGGTGACGCCGGCCTGCGCGATGGCTTCGCGCGCCGCATCGAATGTGCGCCGCACGATTTCCATGGCATCGTGCTCCACCCAACCGGGCTGCGGATAGTGCTGCGTGATTTCACGATAGCCGCGGCCCACGATTTGCCCATCAGCCGAAATAACGAGACAGGTCGATCCGGTGGTGCCCTGATCAATGGCCAGCACGTGCATAGATGTAGTCCTCAAACGTGAAACGGCGGCTTCAAGAAACCACGGTCGGTGATGTAGTGTGTGATCAGTGCGGCGGGCGTGACATCAAACGCGGGATTGTACACGCTCACGTTATCGGGCATCACACGTGCCGTGCCCGCCAGTGCGATCTCGTCGCGCTCCCGGTGTTCAATCACAATCTGCGCGCCCGTGGCAGTGTCCGGGTCGAACGTACTGCTCGGCGCGCACACATGGAATGGTATGCCATGCGCGTGCGCGGCCAGCGCCACAGCGTAGGTACCAACTTTGTTGGCCACGTCACCATTGGCCGCAATGCGATCGGCACCAACAAACACGGCGCTGATTGCTCCAGAGGCGAGCAGCGAAGCCGCCGCACTGTCGGGAAGCACGGTCACGTGAATGCCCGCGCGCTGCAACTCCCACGCGGTGAGTCGCGCACCCTGCAACAGTGGCCGCGTCTCATCGGCAAACACACGAAAGTGTGTACCCTGGGCGTGCGCCACGTACATGGGCGCCAGCGCGGTCCCGATGCCGGCCGTGGCCAGTGCACCGGCGTTGCAGTGTGTGAGCAACTGCGATCCCGGTTCAATGAGCGACGCGCCGAACCGTCCAATGGCGTGACACATTTCACGATCATGATCGCGAATGCGCGTGGCTTCGTCACGGAGCGCGAGCAACAGCTCCGGCTGCGAAGTGTGCTGCACCCTCGCGAGCATGCGATCAAGCGCCCAGCGCAGATTCACTGCGGTGGGGCGCGATTGAGCAATGCGTCCGGCGAGCTCGGTAATGTCTCGCCGCGTGCTGCCCTCCGTGGCCAGTACGGCCAGTCCCATTGCCGCAGCCACACCGATGGCTGGCGCACCACGCACCGCCAGCGTGCGAATGGCCTCAATGAGCGCTTCGGGGGTGGCGACGTCGAGATACTGCTCACGCGTTGGCAAACACCGCTGATCGAGCAGGCGCAACGCGCGTCCGTTGGCTGACCAGCTGACCGTCTCAAATGGAGGGAGCAACAGGGCCGGGATGGGGGTGATTGCAGACGTCACTGAACACGACGTATATCAGGGCAACATCCACCTCCGCGTGGACCTGTACAATGTATTGCCCCGCACATTGGCAATCGAGCTAGTTTTCATTAGAGACGCTTTCACACCAGCCCCCTTCGCATGTCGTATTCCAACCTCACCTTCGATGTGGTCGACCGCATTGCCACCATCACCGTCAATCGGCCCGACAAGCTCAATGCGCTGAACGACGCAACGATGGCTGAGCTGGGTACCGCGATCGATGAAGCGATCCAGCGCGACGATGTCGGCGCCGTGTTACTGACCGGCGCCGGACGCGCATTTGTAGCGGGCGCAGACATTTCGGAGCTGGCCAGCCAGAGTCCAATTGTTGCGCAGCGTCGCGCACGTGTTGGACAGGAGGTGTTTCGCCGCTACGAAACCAGTCCCAAGCCAACCATTGCGGTGGTGAATGGTTTTGCGCTTGGCGGCGGGTGTGAGCTGGCCATGGCGTGTCACATGCGCCTGGCCAGCGACAAGGCGCGGTTTGGCCAGCCCGAAGCCAAGCTGGGCATCGTGCCGGGCTTTGGTGGCACGCAGCGTCTGCCTCGGCTGATCGGTCGAGGGGCCGCGCTCAAGTTGCTGCTCACCGGCGACATGATCGATGCACACGAAGCGCTCCGTCTGGGGCTGGCCGATGAAGTGGTGCCGACCGATCAACTCACCGATCGCGCACGCGCTCTCGCGTCGAGCATGCTGGCCAATGCACCGCTCGCGTTGGCGGGGTGCATTGAAGCGGTGAATCGTGGTCTGGACAGCACGCTCAGCGAAGGATGTCTGGCCGAAAGCGATCTGTTCGGTGTGCTGTCGGCCACGGATGATATGCGCGAAGGCATGTCGGCATTCTTGGCCAAGCGCACCGCCAGCTTTGTTGGACGGTGACACGCATCGGCAACGCGCATGCTTGAACAGTTGGTCGTGCGCGATTTCCGCAATCTGGCGTCGCTTGATCTGGAGTTCGACAGCGCGGGGTTGGCGATCGTGGGTGACAACGGACACGGGAAAACCAACCTGCTTGAAGCCGTTGCGTATCTACGGCTGTTGCGCTCGTGGCGCGGCGCGCGCGATACGGATGTGGTGCGATTTGGTGCGGCCGGTTTTCATGTGCGGGCGGCGCTCAGTAAACCGGCACGCGTGAACACGGTGAGCGTGGGCTTTGAACGCGCCACGCGCAAAAAAAAGGCCACCCTCGACGGTGTTGAGCAGTCGCGTTTATCAGACGCATTGGGCGCGCTGCCCTCAGTATGCTTTTCGCCGGCGGACGTTGTGCTGGTGGCCGGTGGTGCCGGCGAGCGGCGTCGGTTTCTTGATGTTGCACTGGCACTCACGTCTCCGGCGTATCTGGCCGCCTTGCAGAGTTATCGTGGCGCCTTGCTTCGTCGCAATGCCACGCTGCGCGAGCTGCAGCGCGCCAGTCGTCACACCGGCGGTGCTGAACAACATGTGGCAGTGTGGGAGCCGGCGCTGGCTGAACATGGGGCGGTGCTGGTACGCGCACGCCGCGCCTGGGCGTTGGCGCATGCGCAGCCGTACGCGGAGCTGTGCTCGGCGATTGGCGAAAGTCAGCCGGCGCTCATGCGCTATCAGGGTGCGGCTCCCGACGCAGACGACAACGATATTGAAGTCGCGCTGGCGGCGCTGTTTGAGGCCGCGCGAGCGCAGGAGTTGCGACGCGGCGTCTCACTGGTTGGTCCGCACCGCGACGATCTGCAGCTGCAACTGGGCGGGCGTGACCTGCGCACGTTTGGTTCGGCCGGCCAGCAACGCACAGCGGCGATTGCACTCCGCATGCGCGAAGCGGCCACGGTGCACGATGTGTTGGGTGCACCACCACTGCTGTTGCTGGACGATCCGTTCGCCGAGCTCGACGCGCGTCGGGCGTTGTCCATTCTGTCACTGCTCGCGGTGACTGGCGTGGGCCAGGTGTTGCTGGCCGTGCCGCGCGCCGAAGACATTCCGAGCGCCTTCACCGCGCTACCGCGTCGCAGCATGGTGCACGGTGTGCTGAGCGGTACGCCCTCATGAATGAAGACCAGCTCAAACGACGCCCCAGCAAGCTGAGCGATGTGCTGGCCTCGGTGTTGGAGCGGGCCGGGCTCACCGAGCGTCTCGCGCAGGCGCGCGTGATTCCCGAATGGCCGGCGCTGGTGGGGAGCACGATTGCCGAGGTCACCGAACCGGTGTCGCTGCAACGTGATGGCACGCTGGTGGTGGCGGTGCGTACGAATGGCTGGATGACCGAACTCTCGATGATGGAACGCGAGTTGCTGCGCGCGCTGAACGCGGACACCAGCCGCCCGCCGATTGTCCGGTTGCGACTGGTGTTGCAGCGCTAACCGCCGCCGGGTTGCAACGACGCGTGCGCAAGTTGTTGCCTGGCAACGACTTGGCTACGCACCGCCGAGTTGCTTTGCGGGCCGCGCTCGGTTAGATTTCGGGGTTCCCTCATACGTGCATGCGTTTCCTGTTGCGGTGGTTGCCAGGCCGCACGGACGCGTTCGTTTCCCCGCCTCCTCCCCAGCATTTTCATGGCCAACGAGAACGCAGAGCCGACCAACAACGGCTACGGCGCCGGTAGCATTCAGGTCCTTAAAGGGCTGGAAGCCGTCCGCTTGCGCCCGGGTATGTACATCGGGTCCACGTCGTCACGCGGTTTACATCACCTCGTGTACGAGGTGGTCGACAATTCCATTGACGAAGCGCTCGCAGGGCACGCCACGACGGTCACGGTGATCATCCACCCGGATGATTCGATTACCGTGGAAGACGACGGCCGCGGCATTCCCGTGGACGTGCATCCCGTGGAAAAGCTGCCGGGTGTTGAACTGGCCATGACGGTGCTGCACGCCGGCGGCAAGTTCGACAAGAACACCTACAAAGTGTCCGGTGGTTTGCACGGCGTGGGTGTGTCCGTGGTCAACGCACTCTCAGAACAGCTCAAAGTCTGGGTGAAGCGTGACGGGAAGGAGTACTACATGGACTTCAACAAGGGCATTACCACCACCAAGCTCCAAACGCTGCGCGATGTGGGCGCCAAGGAGCGCGGTACACGCGTCTGGTTCAAGCCCGATGGCACCATTTTTACCGAAACGCTACGGTATGACTGGGCCACGCTGGCGTCGCGCTTGCGCGAACTGGCGTTCCTGAACAAGGGCATTTCCATCACGCTCACCGACGAGCGTGAAGGCGAGCAGCGGGTTGAAACGTTCCACGCCGAAGGCGGCATTCGCGAGTTCGTGGCGTACCTCAACGCCAATCGCAAGAAGATTCATCCGGACGTGATCGCCATTGAGACCGAGCGCGATGACATCTCCATCGATCTCGGCCTGCAGTACAACGATGGTTATTCCGAGTCGGTCTTTTCGTTCGTCAACAACATCAACACGCACGAAGGCGGCACGCACCTTACGGGGTTCAAGAGTGCGCTCACGTCGGTGATCAACAAGTACATCGAAAAGTCCACGGTGCTGAACAAGAAGGACAAAGACATCCGGCTCAGTGGCGATGATGTGCGTGAAGGCATTGTGGCCGTGCTCTCAGTCAAAGTGCGCGAGCCGCAGTTCGAAGGGCAGACCAAAACCAAGCTTGGCAACTCCGAGGTCGAAGGGGCGGTGCGCAGCGTCGTAAGCGAGCTGCTCACCTCCTACCTCGAAGAGCACCCCAAAACCGCCAACATCATCATTGAAAAGGCGGTGTCGGCGGCCCGGGCGCGCGAGGCAGCACGCAAAGCACGCGACCTCACGCGCAAGAAATCCGCGCTCGATGTGGGGAACCTGCCCGGCAAGCTGGCCGACTGTTCGCTCTCCGATCCCGCGCTCTGCGAGATTTATCTGGTTGAGGGCGACTCGGCCGGTGGTTCCGCCAAACAGGGACGCAAGCGCGATTTCCAGGCCATCCTGCCGCTGCGCGGCAAGATCATCAACGTGGAGAAGGCACGCATCGACAAGGTGCTCTCCAACGAGGAAATCCGGACCATCATTACCGCGCTTGGTACGGGCATCCGCGAGGAGTTCGACATTGCCCGGGCACGCTACCACAAGGTCATCATCATGACCGACGCCGATGTCGACGGCGCGCACATTCGTACGCTGCTGCTCACGTTCTTCTTCCGGCAGATGCCGGAGCTGATCGAAGCCGGATACATGTACATCGCGCAGCCACCACTGTATCGGGTGGCCCGGGGCAAGGAAGAGTATTACGCGTACACTGAAAAGGAACGTGACGTGATTTCAGAGCGCTTCGGTGAACGCGCGAACCTGAACGTGCAGCGATACAAGGGTCTGGGCGAAATGAATCCGGAACAGCTCTGGAAAACCACCATGGATCCCGAGACGCGCAGTATGCTGCGCGTGACCATGGAAGACGCGGTGCTGGCCGACCAGACCTTCCAGATGCTCATGGGCGACGAGGTGGAACCTCGTCGTCAGTTTATCGAAACCAATGCGCGCTTCGTGTCCAATCTGGACGTGTAGCGCCGAACTCCGCCTGTTGAATCGGCCCGCTTCTCACGAGAGGCGGGCCGATTGCCTTCTCCCCCCGACACCACGGACCGCTCATGTCGGACACCCCAAAGTTTTCTGAACAGGTCAACCGCTACGTCGACCGCGCAGCGAAGCTACTTGAGCTGCCGCGCGGATTGTTGCAGCAAATCAAAGCCTGCAACGCGGTATATCACGTCAGCTTTCCGCTGCGCCGAGATGACGGGAGCATTGAAGTCATTCATGGTTGGCGCGCGCATCACTCGCAGCATCGCCTGCCGGTGAAAGGCGGCATCCGGCTCACGCCGCACGCCAGCGAAGACGAAGTCACCGCACTGGCCGCGCTCATGACGTACAAGTGCGCACTGGTCGACGTGCCGTTTGGCGGTGCCAAGGGTGCGATCAAGGTGGACAAGAGCAAGTATTCCGATGGCGAACTTGAGCGCATCATGCGTCGGTACACGTTTGAACTTGTGCAGCGCAACTGCATCGGTCCAGGTGTCGATGTCCCAGGACCGGACATGGGCGTGGGCCCGCGTGAAGTGGCATGGATGGCTGATACCTACATCGCGCTCAACGCCGGTGAACTGGCGGCGGCCGGCTGCATTACGGGCAAGCCGTTGTCGCTCGGTGGCGTACGCGGTCGTCTCGAAGCTACCGGTCGCGGCGTGTATTTTGGCGTGCGCGAGGCCACCGCGCAGATCGATGACATGAAGCGACTCGGATTGTCGGCCGGGCTCGATGGAAAAACGGTCGTGCTTCAGGGGCTCGGCAACGTGGGCTACTTCTCGGCCAAATACCTGGCCGCAGACGGGGCGCGCATTGTTGGTATCGTGGAACGTGAAGGCGCGATTTACAGTAGTGCCGGTTTCGACATCGAGCACGTGTACGCGCACCGTGTAACCGGTGGGTCGTTGCTCGATCTCGATGCCGATATCAAGCTCAACGGCAGCGACGGTAGCGCCGGCCTCGAATGGGAGTGCGATATTCTGCTGCCGGCAGCGGTGGAGAGCGTACTGCACGGCGAAAACGCGGGGCGGGTCAAGGCTCGCATTGTTGCGGAGGGGGCCAATGGGCCAACCACGGCCGACGCCGGAGCCATTCTGGAGGATCGTGGCGTGATGCAGTTGCCCGATCTGTTTCTCAACTCGGGCGGCGTTACCGTGTCCTATTTTGAGTGGCTCAAGAACCTGTCTCACGTGCGGTTCGGTCGCATGGAGCAGCGCTTTGAAGCATCGTCGAATGCGCGCCTGCTGCGAGCGGTCGAAGAGCTCACAGGCTCGAGCTTCAACGCGAACACGTTTTCGCAGGTGGCCGTGGGCGCGTCGGAAATGGACATCGTCATGTCCGGTCTCGAAGAAACCATGGTCTCCGGCTATCACCAGATGCGGGAGTTGGCGCTCGAAAAGAAGGCCGACTTTCGCAGTGCGGCGCTGGCGACGGCTATCCGGAAAGTCGCCACTGCTTATCAAGAGCGCGGTATCTTTCCTTAAGAAAGGCGCCAGTGCGCCAAACGCCTGGTTCAGGAACACTCCAAGGTCGATGGTTTCTTACGTGCAGTTTTCTTACTCGTTGTCCTGTCGTTTTCCCTTGCCCGCTGTCACATGACTTTTCCAAAGCTTTCACTGGCGGCCGCCATCGCGCTCACCGCGTGCGCGTCGTCGAAAATGCCGGCGCAGATTGCCACGCAGCAGGCCGGCGCCGTGTCGTTCAACGTGGTGTCGGTGGTGGACGATCTCAAGTTTCCGCTGTCCATGGCCTTCTTGCCCGATGGCGAAATGCTGGTCACGGAAAAAGCCGGCACGCTGCGCCGCGTAAAAAACGGTGTACTCAACCCCACGCCGGTGACCGGTGTGCCCGCGGTATACAGTCGCGGTCAGGGTGGCCTGCACGAAGTTGCGGTGCATCCCGATTTTGCCACCAACAACATCATCTATCTCTCGTATTCGAAAGCGCTGGAAGGAGGCAACTTCACCACGGCGTTGGCGCGTGCCCGTCTCCAGGGCAATGCCCTTGTTGACATGAAGGAAATCTTCGTCGCGCAAACCAGCAGTCGCGCCGGTCAGCACTACGGTGGACGCATTGCGTTTGACAAGGAAGGGTTTCTGTATCTGTCCGTTGGTGACCGTGGTGCGCCGCCCTCAGGCGATCTCGAAGCGCATCCGGCACAAAATCCCGGCAATCATCAGGGCACAATTGTGCGTCTCCATGACGACGGTCGTGTGCCGGCGGACAATCCTTTTGTCGGCCAAGCCGGCAAGCTCCCGGAGATCTGGTCGTACGGACACCGCAATCCGCAGGGGCTGATTGTGCACCCAACCAGTGGCGCGATCTTTGACGCCGAGCATGGCCCCCGAGGCGGTGATGAACTCAACCTGGTGCAGAAGGGCAAGAACTATGGCTGGCCGGTGATCACGTACGGCATCAACTACAGCGGCACGCCCATCACGGAAGAGCGCTCACGTCCGGGAATGGAGCAGCCGGTGAAGTACTGGGTACCGTCCATTGCCACCTCGGGTCTCATCGTGTACACCGGCGACAAGTTCCCCGCATGGAAAGGCAGCCTCTTCGTGGGCGGCCTGGCGGGTGAGCAGGTGGCGCGTGTCACGCTAAACGGCAACACGTTCAAGAGCGAAGAGACGTTGCTCAAAGGTGTAGTGGGTCGCGTGCGTGACATCAGTCAGGGCACCGACGGTTTCATCTACCTGGCAATCGACAAAGACGGCGGTCCGGGCTCGATTTTGCGATTGGAGCCAACCAGCGGTAAATGAGTACACAAAAAGGGCGGTCTTTCCCTATGGAAAGACCGCCCTCATTTCGTTCATGCACCATGAACTTCAGCTCGGCATTTGATGCAGCCCTTTGGCTTGGCGCCCAAGCTGACGGTAAAAGTTGATGGCCACGATGATCATGACTCCGAAAATGCCCGTGAACGCGACGTAGCACACCGTTGCCATGAAGATGTCGATTCCACCGAGCGCGCTTGGAGTGGAAATGTACATCAATAGCGCGTAGATGCCGAGCAGCGGTAGTACGGCCCCGAGGGCAACGAAGCTGAGCAGACGGAGAGTAGAGGGCGACATGGCATGAGGTGCACGGGGACAGATCAGCGCGACGGCGCGCGCGGCGGACGGGGTGTCATCGTACTGCTGGATACTTCCTTGATGAAGTCTAGTGTACAGGAAGCAAACGCGGGAGGGCACGTGGCTGGTTCCGCTCGGGCCCTGCAGCGCCGACGGTGGGTCACTAACCCTCGTCGTAGTCCTCGACGCCCGCTTCAGTCACGCGATGGCTGATCAGTGGCAGGGGCAGATCGGCCTCATCGCCAATGACGATCGCCTCAGCCAGCGCGCGTTGGCCCGCCCGGACGCCTGCTTCATCGCGAGCGTAAATGGTTGCCAGCGGCTCTCCCGCCCGCACGATATCGCCTGGCCTTGCTGTGATCACAAAGCCTACCGCCGGATCAATCACATCATCCACTCGCGTGCGCCCGCCGCCGAGGGCAATGATCCCATGACCAATGGCGCGCGGCAGGACGCGGGCCACCACGCCATCGGTTGGCGCGAAAAATACCTCGCACTCCGGCGCTTCCGGCAACAGCCCGGGATCGTCGATCACCGCCGGGTTACCTCCCTGCGCTGCGATGATGCGCCGGAAGCACTCGACCGCCTGACCGCTCGAGATCGCGACCTCCATCTTTCGGCGCGCCTCGTTGCGATCACGCACCACTCCGGCCACCAGCAGCATTTCGGCACCCAGTGCGTACGTCACGCGCAACAGGTCGGGAGGGCCTTCACCACGCAGCGCCATGATGCACTCCTCCACCTCCACCGCGTTTCCGCAGGCACGACCCAGCGGACGGTCCATGGCCGTCATCAGCGCGATCACCGGCACACCGTAATCGGCGCCCAGCTCAATCATGGTTTTGGCGAGCTCCAGACCGCGATCGAGCTCGGGCAAAAACGCACCCGAACCAACTTTCACATCGAGCACCAAACCAGTGAGTCCTTCGGCGAGCTTTTTGCTCATGATACTGGCCGCGATCAGCGGAATCGATTCGACGGTTCCCGTCGCGTCGCGCAGCGCGTAGAGCTTGCGGTCGGCCGGTGCGATGTCGCCCGTCTGACCGATCAGCGCGCACCCAATCTCGTCGAGCTGGCGAACCGTTTGATCGAGCGTGAGACCGGTCCGGAATCCGGGGATCGCCTCAAGCTTGTCGAGGGTACCACCCGTATGACCCAAACCGCGACCGGACATCATGGGCACCATCACGCCCAGTGACGCTACCAGCGGTGCCAGAACCAGCGATACCTTGTCACCCACTCCACCCGTTGAATGTTTGTCCACGCGTGCTTTTCGTGCATGCGACAAATCGAGCGTCGCACCCGAGCGCAGCATGGCGTCGGTTAAACTGCGCGTCTCGTCTCGTTCAAGTCCACGAAAATAAATGGCCATGGTGAGTGCGGCCATTTGATAGTCAGGAATGTCACCGGCGGCGTACGACGCCATCAGTTGACGCCATTCAGCAGGAGTAATGCGACCACCGTCGCGCTTTCGTTCAATCAGAGGTCGAGCCAGCATGCCAGTAGGAATGAAGTCGGTGTACATGTGCGCATTCGCGACAACGCTATTGCTGATTCGCGCATTGCCGGCGCAGGCAACGGTGGATGAACTGCTGGCCGCCGGTGACCGTGAATATGCAGCACGACGCGCGCCGGCGGCGATGGTGCACTACGAGCGCGCCCTGCAATCGGCTCCCAATGACTATGGCGCCCTGTGGCGCGCATCGCGCACGCTGATTGACATCGAGGAGTTTGACACCAACGCCGAACGACGCAAGGTGGCGTTCGCGCGCGCTGGTGCGCTGGCTCAAGAGGCAATTGCGATCAATCCAAAACGCGCTGAAGGCCACTTTCACTTGTCCCGGGCGCTGGGTCGTCAGGCGCTCTCTGTGAGCGCGCGTCAGCGCACGCAATACGCACTTGACGTGCGGCAAACGGCACTCGATGCGCTGGCGATGGACTCGGTCCACGCCGGTGCCCTGCACGTACTCGGACGATGGAACGCCGAGGTCATGCGACTGAATGGCGTCACGCGCATGATCGCAAAAACCTTTATGGGCGGGAAGGTGTTCGGCGAGGCCAGCTGGAAAGTGGCCATTCGATTGCTCGAGCGCGCGAACGCGCTCGAGCCCAATCGGACCGTGCATCAAGTGGCACTGGCTCAGGTTTATCGAGATGCCGGACAGAAGAGCAAAGCACGCGTCATGTTCGAGGCGGCCATCAAATCACCCCTGTTCGATATTAACGACGAACAATACAAGGCTGAGGCCGCCCGCGAACTCCGTGAGCTGGGTGGCTGAGCCTTGTTTGCACGTCAGACACGCAAACGCCTGCGCCCGTTCTCTACAGTCTCTTCACCCAGCGTGCGCAGTTGCGCCGCTTGTTGACGAGCCCGCTTCATGCCGGCCCGGGCGGCGCGGCGTGCTGCGCGCTCCGCATCTTCCCATGAATCCTGCGCCAGTTCCTGTCCTTCGTGGTACGCCTTGCGAGCGCGCTTGGCCAGCACCCGTCGCGTTTCTTCGCCCGACGCAGGAGCCAACAGCAAGGCAGATAACGCGCCGAGCGCGGCGCCGACGAGCAGTCCGATACCAAGGATCTGCAGCTTCTCGGACTCGCGATGACGTTCACGGCGGAATGAGTCGAGCATAGGCATTGACAATTCTCCTGAGGGGGCGCGGGGCCGGCTGGCGCAACTGTACGGGTTGTCCGCAGCAGCGCACTATGCCGGACGGCGCCGTGGGTGATGAGCGCTTAAGATCCTGTTGACGAACAGATATGCGGAACCGATCGGCGTGCTGCTGGAAGCCAACTGCACGTGATCGAGCTACGCGGACTACTTACTCATTGTACACACTTCCGTGCTTTTTGTGCCATGCCCATCGCTCGAGTGTCCGCGGATGTACCAGTCCCGGTACCCACGTCCGTGATCTCCGCCCACGAAACAGCGCGCGCCTGCGAGTTGCGTGAACAACTCACGCGGGCGTCGTACGAGTATTACACGCTCGACCGCCCGTCACTGTCGGATAGCGACTACGACCGGTTCTTCCGCGAGCTGCAGTCGCTCGAAGCCCGCTATCCCGAACTGCACACACCAGACTCGCCCACGCAACGTGTGGGAGCCGCGCCGCAAAGTGCATTTGGTCGACACGCGCATCTGGTGCCCATGATCTCACTTGGCAATGCGTTTTCCGATCAAGAGCTGAGTGAATGGGAAGCGAAGTTGGTACGGGTGGCCGGACGCGATATTGCAGAGAGCGGCTACACGGCTGAACTCAAGATCGACGGTGCGGCCATTGCGCTCACGTACGAAGACGGTGTGCTGGTAAGCGGCGCGACACGTGGCGATGGGACGACCGGAGAAAACGTCACGCTCAACGTGCGTACGGTGCGCGACATTCCGCTGCGCCTGCGCAGTGACGCGCCTGGCACGCTGGAGATTCGCGGCGAGTTGTATTTGCCGTTTGATGGATTCGAGCGAATGAATGAAGAGCGCGTACGCGTCGGCGAGCCGGTGTTTGCCAATCCTCGCAACGCCGCAGCGGGAGCGCTGCGTCAACTCAATCCCGCCATCACCGCATCGCGTCCGCTGCGCTTTTTTGGCTACACGGCCGTGCTGCGCGATGGTCAGACGCCGGCCACCTCGCAGTGGGAGTTGCTCGAGCAGCTTTCGGCGTGGGGCATTCCGGTGGCGCCGCACCGGCAGCGCTGCACCACGGTGACAGAGTTGAATGCATGGGCACACCACGTGGAACACACGTTGCGCGCGGAGCTCAACTTTGCGATCGATGGCGGCGTGATCAAGGTGGATCGCGTGAGCGTGCAGCAGGATTTGGGTGTGATTGGTGGACGCGAGCCGCGCTGGGCCATTGCGCGAAAGTTTGCCGCCGATATCGCTGAAACCACGCTCGTGGACATTCAGGTGAACACGGGACGGACTGGCGTGCTGACACCCTACGCTGTCCTCGATCCGGTGCTGGTTGGTGGCACGACGGTCACGTTTGCCACGCTGCACAATGCCGATCTGATCGCCGCCAAAGATCTGCGGGTCGGTGACACCGTGCAGGTAAAACGCGCAGGCGATGTCATTCCGCAGGTAATCGGACCGGTACCGGAAAAACGAAACGGCACGCAACAACCCTGGCAGGCACCCAACGTGTGTCCGTCGTGCCAATCTCCGGTTGCGCGCGAAGAAGACGGCGTGGGATTGTACTGCCCCAATGTGCTCTGTCCCGGTCGTCAACTCGAAGGACTGGCGCACTTCGCCGCGCGCGATTGCATGGATATTGACGGATTGTCGTACCAGCGTATCAAACAGTTGCTCGATGCGGCACTTGTCCATGACGCCGCTGATCTGTACCCGCTCTCTGTTGCCCAGCTGCTTCCGCTGGAACGCTTCGCGAAAAGAAGCGCCGAGAATCTTGTGGCCGCCATTGCCGCATCAAAAGCACAGCCGCTTTCACGCGTGTTGTTTGCACTCGGCATCCGACATGTTGGCGCGCAGGCGGCGCAACTGTTGGCACGACGCTTTGGTGCGCTCGAGGCATTGATGGACGCTTCGATGGACGAGATCAGCGCGGTGCGTGGCATTGGTGAGGTCATTGCGCATTCGGTGCGCACATTTCTTGACGATCCGACATCGCGCGCGTTGGTTGAGCGGCTTCGCACGCACGGTCTGCGTTTTGATGAACCGGAGGCGCAGCAAGCGTCGGGCGCGCTCAACGGCGCGGTCGTTGTGATTACTGGAACGTTGCCCACGCTCTCGCGCGGCGAGGCCACGTCGTTGGTGGAGCGCGCCGGTGGTCGCGTCACAAGTTCGGTCTCGCGTAAAACCACGTTTCTGGTGGCCGGAGCTGATCCAGGCGGCAAACTCGACCGGGCCAACGAGCTGGAAGTGAAGGTGATTGGCGAGGCGGAGTTGCAGGCGCTGGTGAATGGCTGACGGCGGCCGGCAGACGCGTCATTGGGCTGCGCCCCGGACAAGTATCACGGCCGTGGCCAGTCCCGTCACGTTGCCGGTTCGTACTTCGTCACTTGACGTGACTCCGGCGCGGGGCGAGCGTCCCCCTCACACAGGCCTCGTGCGCGAGGCACTTTTCCATTTGTCTGCCATCGTGAACACCCAGTCATGACGAGCACCATACCAATCCAGAGCAGCCGCTCCGTTGCTGTGTCGGCCGAGTTCTTCGGCGCGCTGCGCGCCTCCGCTGAACGGGATCCTGCGGCCGTGGGATCACTGCGCGACGCAGGCTTTGCCGCCGGCGTCTCGCTGTACGATACGTTTTCGCTGTGGCTCGACGAGCGTGACGAAGCCGCACCAGCGTTTTTATCGGACGACCAGTTTGGTCCGCTGATGGGCGAGTTTCTGTTATCGGTGGGTTGGGGTGCGTTGCGTGTGGAGCAGATCAGCGCGGCCGTGATGGCGCTCGACACGGAAGACTGGGCTGAGGCCACCGACGGAGCACAGACGCAGGCGCCGTCGTGTCATGTGGGCACGGGGCTGCTGGCCGGCTTTTTGGGTCGCGTGGCCGACGCACCACTGTCGGTGTTGGAAGTGGAGTGCCGGTCGGCGGGACACGACCGCTGCCGGTTTCTGATTGGCAGTGTGGACGTACTGGGCTACGTGTATGAGGCCATGGAGCGCGGCGTGCCATACGATCGCGCGGCCCACAGTGCCGCCACGGGCTGAAGCAGTCGCGTAGCGCGTACTGATTTGGCGCGCTAGTGGCCAGCGAACAACCGCTCTGCCATGCGCGAACGCCTCAGACGTCGTCCGGCAGCAGCCCCTCGTACTTGGGGTTGGGTACCAGATCGTGACCAACGAGAATCTCGCGGTCCCACGGCAGAATGATGGCGCTCTCGGTGGCCAGGCCGTGATAGTCGGGCTCGTACATGCCGGTTTTAAAGCTCACGGCGGTACGTACCTCACGGGCCCCGGCGTTGACCAAGGCACTGACCGCCAGCCGTAGCGTATCGCCCGAGCCACACGTCTCGTCAACGATGAGGGCCCGCTTGCCACGCACTTCCGGCGGCGCGGCGCCAAACACGCTGGGCGTTTCGCGGATGCGCTCCGTGCTGTACCGTCGACTCACCAGAATCGAGTAAAACGGTCGGTCGAGAATGGCGGCAATGGCGGCCCCGGGAACAACGCCTGCGGTGGCGATACCCACCACGAGATCCGGCGTGTAGGACCGCGCGACCTTGAGTGCCAACGCTCGCGAGAGTTCGCCGAATAAGGGCCAGTCCACAATGAGGACACCGCGGGCGGGATCTGGCGCGTAGGATGAGGGCGTCATGTGCAGCTCCGTGGTTGGCGAGGGCCACTCGTCGGTGAACGGCGCAGCACGCCCATGCGCGCCACTTACCATGGCAGTCTACACTGCACCGAGCCGCGAGGCCAGCGAGCCAAGCGACGGCGTGCGCGACCGGCACGTGTTCGGGGGCATGTTTCCGTGTTTTTTTCGGTGGTTGTTTCCGTGGTTGTTTCCGTGGTTGTTTCCGTGGTTGCTTCCGTGGTTGCTTCCGTGGTTGCTTCCGTGGTTGTTTCCGTGGTTGTTTCCGTGACTGATCGCACGAAGCGATTCGACCAATCGCCGCATCATGTGATGTGACCGCTTGTAGCGACGTGTTTCGCTGCGTAGGTTTGGCCATCCGCGCCGTTCTGGCGTTTCTACTTTTCCTCTCCGACCCCGCGCGAGCGCATGTCCTGGTGGCACCGCCTCACTGGCGGCTCTCCCGAGCGCGACTCTTCGTCCCGCTCGACGGATTATCTGGCCGAGGCGATCGACCTCGAAGCGCGTGGCGACTTCGCCAACGCGCTGACGTCGTATCGTCTGGCGTTGCGTCAGCGTCCTGACGATCCGAAGGTGCTGCAGAACATCGCCATCGCCTTTTCCAAGACCGCGCAGCCCGAAGAAGCCGTTCGGCATTATCGACGGGCATTGGAGCTCGAGCCGTCATTGGCCGGCGCGCATTACGGATTGGCGTTTTTGCTGCTGAAGCGATCGGATACGGCAGGCTGTGCTGCTCACCTTGAAGCGTTTCTGCGCACCACGCGCCGCGATGATGCCTCCACGCGATTCATCGCGCATGCGGAGCGAACGTTGGCGTCGCTGTCGGGTGCGGCACCGGGGCCAGATGACGTCAGCATCGCGTCCGGGCCGACATCGGCCAATGGTGCCAACAGTACCTGGGGAGCGGACGAGGATCACGCCGCGCCAACGCATCGAAGCGCGGGTCCGGCTGAGCCGGAACCCGGGCGGTAAGCGTGGGGCGCGTACTTTCGATCGTCAGTCAGAAGGGTGGTGTAGGCAAGTCAACCACAGCGGTGAATCTTGCGGCCGCATTTGCTCGACGCGGTCTCAAAACACTGCTCATTGACACAGACCCGCAGGGCGCGGTGCGCTACGGCGTGGGGCTGCGCCGCGGTCATCCCACCGTAGGGTTTGACGACTACCTGCGCGGCGAACGGTCGCTGCGTGAAGTGATTCTGCCCACCGCCCTGCCTTGGCTGCGCGTGATTTTGGCCGGCTCCGTGAGCGATCAGGCCGACCACACGGACTTCCAGGCGCGGGTGGGCAACTCCACCGTGCTGGCCGAGTTGCTGGAGACGGCACGCGAACGCTGTCACGTGGTGGTGGTGGATACGCCGCCCGGACTGGGTGCCATTACGCGGCGTGTGCTGGCCGCCAGTCAGCACGTGCTTGTGCCGCTGCAGTGCGAACCGCTGGCGTTGCAAACCACACCGCAGATTCTGCGCGCGATTCAGGATGTGGTGAGCCAGAACGACGAACTCGTGCTGGAAGGTTTGCTGCTCACGATGTACGAATCGGGCAGTGCCGCGTCGGAGCGTGTGGTGCACTACGTGCGTGAACATTTACCGCGTCATTTGGTATTTGACACCCGGATCCCGCGCACGGCGGCCACGGCCGATGCGTTTGCGGCGGGGCAGCCCGTGGTGTTGCGTGCACCGTCTGATACCGCAGCGCAGGCGTATGTAAATCTGGCCACGATCCTCGCCGAACGACTCGGAGGGTGATGTGTTGATGTGGAGTGCGCGGCGGTTGAGTGCGTGGCGGTTCAGTGCGTGCAAACGTGCTGCGTTGGTGCTGGCCTCGGCGATCGGCGTGGGTGCTTGTGAGCAGATTGGCTCCGATCCGTCGGTGCCCGCTTCGATCGAGGCCGCGCCGCAGGCGTTTCCGTCTGTTGCCATTGGTGATACGCTGCGCGATACGCTCGGTGTTGTTCAGCCGCTGCGTGTGATCTTGCGCAACATCAATGGCGATGTCATTGAAAACCCGCCCATCCGTTTTTTGTACGTGCAGTCTGGCCGCGACTCCGCGCTTGAGGTGGACTCGGTGAGTGGCGTGGTGAGCGCAATCAGGCGACCAACCGGCAACGTGGTGCAGATCGCAGCGCGCTTTGAAGAGGCGATCCAGATTCTGATCCCCATTCGCGTCACCAATGAGCCGAGCACCGCGTTTGCGAGCGGGACGCCATCGATCAAGGGCTTTGTGCCCGATACTGGTGTCATCGGTAACGCCGAAAACAGCGTGCCGCTGGAAGTGCAGGTGCAGTACCGCGATTCGCTCAGCCGCCTGCAGAATGTGAGCGATTGGCTGGTGCGGTTTGCGGTGGTGAAGCCGGACAACCTATCAAATGACCGCACGCGCTCCGTTTTTCTGGTTGACGACAACTTTCGCGCATCGCAGATTGATACGACCGGGGGCAACGGAACAGCGACGCGCCGCTTGCGGATTCGTCCTTCTCTGTTTCCGGCCAGCGGCGTAGCCATTGATACCGTCGAAGTAGAAGCCATGATTTTTCGGCGGGGCCAACCAGTTGCCGGCGCGCCGATACGCATTTTTGTTCCCGTGTGTAACGCAGCGGCGCGAAACTCGGAGGTGCCCTGCGGGACCACTTCCACGCCCGATCCCGTGCGGTAGGCTGCGGACCCCTCGCGTAGTTGGCGTCCGTGCGGCAGTATTCAGCATGGTGCCAGCGCACGTTGTGAGCGCTCGACCACCGCCCGTCCTTCCCGCCCACGCCTGATTTGGAGGTGGCGTATGTCCGCACCCGTCGGAAACGCCTACTCGTCGCTCGCCAACACGTTGTCATCCGTGCCGTCGCCCAACCGGTTTTCCAGCGGTGGGCCGCGCATGGAACCACCTGGCACGGTGAACGCACTGTTCTTCACCGCGGTGGAAGCCGCAGTGTCTGAAAACGCCTTCATGCACAAGGTGGGAGGCGCGTGGGAGTCGCTGTCGCACGCCGCCGTCCTCAAACGCGTGCGGTGCACGGCCCTCGGCTTGTCGAAACTGGGCGTGGTCGCGGGTGATCGCGTTGGCATTCTCTCAGAAAATCGTCCCGAGTGGGCGATTGCCGACTACGCGTGTCTGTGCTCCGGTGTGATTGACGTGCCGGTGTATCCCACACTGCCGGCGCAGCAGATTCCGTACATTCTCAACGACTCTGGCACCAAGGTGCTGTTCGTTTCGACCGCTGCCCAGGCGCAGAAGATCGCGTCCGTGCGCCATGAAATGGCCGGTTTGCAGTTTGTGATCGGTTTTTCAGCAACCAAGGAAGACGGTTGCGACATGACGCTGGCTGAACTGGAAGCGCTCGGCGCTCAACACGACGGCGCCGACGCCGCCGCGCAGTTCAAGGCACAAGCGCTGGCCGTGGAGCCGAGTCATCTGCTCACGCTCATTTACACATCGGGCACCACGGGCAAGCCCAAGGGCGTGATGCTGACGCATGACAATGTGTATTCCAACGTCGTCGCGACAAAAGAGTCGATTCCTTTGGCGGGTGGTGATGTGGCGCTGAGTTTTTTGCCACTCAGCCACATCTTCGAACGCATGGGCGACTACTACCTGTTCGCCAACAGTGTGACGATTGCGTATGCGGAATCAATGGACACCGTACCGATCAACATGAACGAAGTGCGGCCTACGATTATGATGTCGGTGCCGCGCCTGTACGAAAAGATTTACGCGCGCGTGCTGGAAAACGCCGTATCGGCCGGCGGTGTGAAGGCGAAGATCTTTTTCTGGGCACGCGCCGTGGGCGAGCGGTGGGCCGACCAGAAGTTGGCTGGTCGTGAGCCGGGTGGCCTGCTGGCCTTTCAGTACGGTCTGGCGCAGAAGCTGGTGTTTTCCAAACTGAAGGAGCGCACCGGTGGTCGCATGCGATTTTTCATCTCCGGTGGTGCACCGCTGTCGCCCACGATCAACAAGTTTTTCTACTCCGCTGGTTTGACGATTCTTGAAGGTTACGGTCTCACCGAAACGTCACCTGTGATATCCTCCAACACGGTCGCCGATTTTCGCATCGGTACCGTTGGCAAGCCAATTCGTGGCGTGGAAGTACGCATTGCCAGCGATGGCGAGATTCTCACGCGCGGCCCCCACGTGATGAAGGGCTACTACAAAAGTCCCGAAGCAACGGCCGAAGCCATTGATCATGAAGGGTGGTTTCACACCGGTGACATTGGCGAGCTGAATGACGGGTTTGTCAAGATCACTGATCGCAAGAAAGACATCATTGTCACTGCGGGTGGTAAGAACATTGCACCGCAGCCAATCGAGATTGTGCTGAAGACCAACAAGTATGTGAGTCAGGCAGTCATGATTGGCGACAAGCGCAAGTATTTGATTGTGCTGATCGTGCCGGATTGGGATCAGTTGGAGAAGTGGGCCGCAGAACAGAACATTGTGTGGACCAGCCGCGCGGAGCTGCTCAAAATGCCCACCATTCAGGCCAAGATGGAGAAGGCGGTGAAGGATGAGCTGTCTGGGCTGGCCAGCTATGAAACGCCCAAGAAGATTGGGCTGCTGGAGCACGACTTCAGCATTGAGCGCGGTGAGCTCACACCAAAGTTGAGTGTGAAGCGTCGCGTGGTTGAGCAGTCGTACGCCGAACTGATCGAGTCGCTCTACGTGGAGTGAGGCTTGGGTGGGTGCGGCGTGCGGCGACAAAAACGGCTGCAACGGCTTTCACCGCGGAGGCGCCGAGGGTACGGCAACAGAAAGGGCAAATGTAGGGGTGGTGAAAATCGTGTGCGCGTGCGCCGCCCCCGTAAGGTCTCAGGGCTCAACGACGTAAAAACGGATCGTAGGCTGGGCGTGGGAACGGTTTGCAGGGATCATTGCGCCATGGGATCGCCACTGCGGCGCAACGGGACCAATCCGCTGGCGGCCACTTGCACTTCCGCCACCCATTGTTGCTCGTCGCGCGCGAGCTCCTTCACCTCCACCGGCACGGGCGAGTTTGCGGGCGCTACAATGCGTCCGCCCTTCTCCACCGCGCGTACTGCGCTGTCCAGCCACGCTGGCGTGGCGTGTGCGGCATCGAGCACAATGCCACGCACCGTTCCCACGCCGAGTGGGAAGGCGTGCGCCACGCGTAGTCGAGAGTGATTAAGCGCGACTCCGTCGGGTGGATTGACGGCCAATATGATGACGCCAGCCAGCGCCGCAATGGCGTCGGCCGCACCGGCGAACTCTCCGGTGAGCACAATGGCACCGCGTGCTTCGCGCAGATCGAGCAGTGCCGCCAAGCGCAGCACAAGAGCGGTGGGGTCATAAACGGTGCGGGTTTCAACTGGCGCAGCTCCGGCACTTGGCGCACCCAACGCAGCCGTCGCAGCTGTCGCAGCTGTCGCAGCTGTCGCAGCTGTCGCAGCTGTCGCAGCTGTCGCACCCGGCACACCCGGCACACCCGGCGCACCCGGCGCATTACCCGACGTCATGTCCACCATGCTGTCCACCACCGCCCACTCGGCGCCGCACTCGGGGCAGCCGATGACACCGGACGTGATGCGACGCTGGTGCTTCTGAGCGGCGGAGGCCACGAGCCACCCGTCGCCGTGTCCACGCGGACACCGCAGCGCTTCTACGAGATCAACATGCATGCGTCACACCTGGTCGCCGCGTGCTGACTATTGATGTGAGATCCGCAGCTCGTCCACGTTCACGTGCGCAGGCCGCGTGAGCGACCACATGACGGCGTCTGCGACATCGTCCGCGCGAAGCATGAGCGCGCGCGGCGGAAATCCGTCGCGATTGTCGGGATCAACCGGATTCCAGATGTCGGTATCCGTGGGGCTCGGACTCACCAGCGTAGCCCGCACGCCGCTGCCGTGCAGTTCCTGGCGCAGTACTTCGTGGAATGCGCGCTGCGCGTGTTTGCTGGCCGCGTACGCACCGTTTTCGGGAAACACGTGACGGTCGGCCACAGACCCGATTGTGACGATATGTCCTGAACCGCGTGTTCGCATGTTGCCGAGGAACGCGCGCACCATGCGAAACGGCGCAACCACATTCACGTTCATTGTATCTTCGAACGCGTCCACACTGGTGTCTTCAATGCTCATAAGCGGGAAAATGCCCGCGTTGTTGATCACAAAGTCCGGCGCCCCGCCGAGCGCTTCCACGATGTCCGACGCGGCGCCGGCTACAGCGTTGCCGTCGCCAACATCACAGGGATGCGTGAACGCATGGCTGCCGAGCGCCCGGGCGGCCGTGTGCAGCCGATCCGGGTCGCGCGCCAGCAGCCAGGTGCGTACACCCGCGGCGGTGAGCGCCGACGCAATCGCGTAGCCAATACCGCGCGACGCGCCAGTGACCACCGCCGAACGCCCCGCGAGCGACTGTTCCGGCGCCCGCGGGCGCGTACTCACCTCAGTATCCGGCACCGTTCGGATGCGCGAGTCGCAAAAACTCACTGCGCGTACGCGCATCGTCCTTGAACACGCCTCGCAGCGACGACGTAATGGTGCGCGAGTTCTGCTTCTCCACACCACGCATCATCATGCACAGGTGCACAGCTTCGATCACTACGCCCACGCCCTTGGGCTTGAGCACTTCCTCGAGCGCGTTGGCCACCTGCTCACCAAGACGTTCCTGCACCTGCAAGCGACGCGCAAACACTTCTACCACGCGCGGAATCTTGGACAGACCGACGATCTTGCCATTGGGAATGTAGGCCACATGCGCACGTCCGAAAAACGGTAGCATGTGATGCTCGCACATTGAATACAGCTCAATGTCACGCACCATCACCATGTTTTCGTGGTTTTCGTTAAACAGCGCGTCACCGATGACTTCGGCCGGATCGAGCTCATAACCACGCGTGAGCCATGACAGCGCCTTGGCCACTCGGCTGGGCGTCTTGAGCAGCCCTTCCCGCTCCGGATCTTCGCCCAGAAGCTCCAGCTGCCGGCGAATGACCTCTTCAAACTCATGCATGCGTTCCGTGTCCACCGACATTTCATCGGTGTCGACTTCGGTGGCCCCGCGCAATAACGCCGGATCCAGCAAATCACGCGTGGGACGAATCATTCGCTCACTCCCCGTCATATTCGACATAATTATTCTCGGTCTCCCAGAGGCGGAGCCGCTGGAGGCGGGCTGGCTTCAATGCCGGCTCGATCACGCCCCACATGGCCACTATAATATTCTCCGAGGTCGGGTTAAGTCCCGACAGGTAGTCAACTTCCAGGTTCAGATTGCGATGATCGGTTTTGTCGATCACTTCCCGCTCAACGATGTCCCGAACCGAACCCAGATCCACGACGTAACCAGACACGGCGTCGATCTCGCCTGCAACGGAGACTTCCAGCACGTAGTTGTGACCGTGCCAGTTCTTGTTGTTGCACTTTCCGAAGAGACGGGTGTTCTCCTCATCGGACAATGCGGGGTTGTGCACACGATGCGCAGCATTGAAGCGCAGCCGGCGCGTCACAGTGACAATGGGCATGCAAACGTTTACTCCGGCCAGCGAAGGCAGCGGTCCCGTGTGGACCGGCGAGAAGGGGTGCCTGCGAAGGCGCCCGAGCCATGCCTCCGTGAGCCGGCCGGTTGCGGCCCACGACGCACTCAACCCGGCAAACAGAGCGGGCGTTCCCGGTTGACGAGGTGTCTACCAGCTGAACGCTACGCCATCGGGCAGGCTACGTCCATCCGGCGGCGCCTGTCCAACGGTATCCCACAAAACACAACGGCCCCGCCACAAGGCGGAGCCGCTGCGCAAAAACCGGGATCGAAGAGGTGATCTTGAAGCCCAAGAGAAATAATGAGACCCTCACCGCACTTCCGTCTTCCCCGCACTGGGGCATGGCGTCCACACAGTATGTCAGGTCCACTCCAAGAGCTTATCGGCTCAAGAAGTAAATCTCTCCGTCCCGAACTGTTCGTTGGCATACGACAGGCACTGCCGCATACTTACCTTTGGAATATTACCAAGCGCGTATGACAGCGCGCAAACCTTGTCTTTTTGCCCTTCCCAAGCATGGACTTCTGGATCATCGCCGCCGTCACGATGTTGCTGGGCTGGGCGTGGATCACGTTTACCACCACAGCGCCGGGTTGGGTCCATTTGTTGCTCACCGCGGGCATGTTTTTGCTCATTTGGCGCATCGTTGTACGCGGTACGCCATTACAACCGCAAGCGCCGAGCGACGGTTCCAAACCACCCCGCCGCTAGATCTCCCAGTTCGACAGCACGATGCCTCGCGTGGGTGCGTGTTCTTCCCAGCCATGCACACTCATGCGCAGATCGGTCCAGCGCACCCTCGCGCCGAGTGCCACAAGCATCCGGTACGCTTCCTTGTACTGCCCTTGCAGACGAATCGCCACGCGCGGGGTGCCACCACGTCGGGCGAGACCACTCAGCGCACGCACCATTGAAGCCAGCTCGCTGCGGTCGGCCAGCACCAGCTTGAGCACGCGTAGTTCATCTCGCGCACGCCCCTCCACCAGCGCCGCCGAATGACACAACGCAAACCCACTGGGTTTCGCCGGATCGCCCAAGAGCAATGTTTCTCCCAGCGAAAAACGTTCGGTGAGATCGATTTCCTTGGTGAAGTCGTAGCCTGGCATCAGTGTTTGCGTGAGCTCGCGACACGCCTGCACCGTGGCTTCGCGCTCCAAAGGCGACAAGCGCGACAACAGCTGTAACGGATTTTGGTCAGCCGCCGCGTCAACGGTGAGCGTAATCGTAAGAGGACCAGGGACGAATCCGAGCGCTGAATAAAAGCCAATGTTGTCCACGGTGCGCGGCATGGTCTCGAGCCCGATCACACGCACTTCATGCTTGCGCAACCACGCCATACCAGCCCGAACAATGGTGGTGCCCAGCCCCGAACCCTGATAGTCGGGGCGCACGCAGAGCGGTCCCATCCAGCCTTCCGCGCCGGAACGGTGCACCATGTTGAACGCCACGATGCGTTTGCGTTCGTCGCGCCACACCAGGGCACCATCGCCGGCATCTTCAATCGCGTAGCGCCAGATCGCCGGATTGAGCGGCGGCACACGGACGCCCACCATACCGTCTCGGCGATAGCGATCACTGAACGCTTCGCTGAACACTTCGTTGAGCCCCGGAATATCGGCCGCTGTGGCCACCGATGGGCCATCAACCGGACGCGGCGTTCGCCCGGTGCGCAAAGACACCGTCATACCGGCTCCGTTTCCCATGAGGCTGCGGCCGCACCAGCCGCGCCACCCAGCGAGGCGGTTATCAGACTGCTCCCGCGCTCCTGATCATACGACACTTGCAGCACTCGATCGAGTCCCTCGCGAACATCTTCGATGTGTGTGATAACGATGACCTGCTCAAAGCGATCGTGCAACCGGCGCAACAGCGCGAGCACGTTCTCACGACGCGATTCATCCAGTGAACCAAACACCTCATCCAGAATAAGCAACGAAAACGGTTGTCCGGCACGCTCGGCGATCATCTGCGAGATGGACAGCCGCAACACCAGGTTGCACAAATCTTCTTCACCGCCAGACAGCACTGACTTCGGCAGTCCATCTTCGAGCACCTGGACCGCGTACTGCTCATCGAGTTCAAGCGCCGAATAACGCCCATCGGTGAGCGACTCCAGAAAGGCACTGGCCAGCTCGGACAGCTCCGGACGCAGCTGGTCGTTGAGCTCGTCACGCAAATCACCAAACGCGTCATCGAGTTCATCGTGCAATGACCGTTCCCCCTCCAGCACCGACGCACGAGCTTGCAGCCTTACCAGATCACTGCGCGCACGTTGCGCGCTTTCGCGTACCTCGTCGGCGCGACGCATGGCACTGCGCGCTTCGCTGATCTCCATTTCAGCGGCGCGATGCGTACTGGTGGCCAACGCAAATCGTTCGCGTAGTGCGTCGTGCGCCTTGGGATCAAAACCCAACAGTCGCTGCTCACTTTCGAGCGTGGTTCGGCGTGCCTCCAACGAGGCGAGCGCCACCTGCGCTTGCTCCACCTGCGGTTGCAGCGCAGGCGCACGATTGATTACGGCCTCGAGCGCTGCCGAACGTGACGCAACAGCGATGAGTCGTTTGAGTTCGGTGCGTTCGGCACGGTGTACGGTGGCATCGTAGCCGCCCGCCAGTGTGGCGAGCTGTGTGGACGTCTCACCGATGCGGGTGGCCAACGCCGAACGCTGCGGCAGGAGTTGTTCACGTTCCTGCAATGCCGCCTGAATGCGTGCGTAACGACGTTCGGCCGAGGTGGCATCATTCTGGAGTGCTGTGCGCTGCACATCCAGTTGCACGAGCGCCTCGGGCATTTTCTCGAGCTGTTTCACGCGCTGCCGGAAATAGTTTCCATCCGCCGTCACAGTTTCAAGCTGTTCGGTGACCAGCAAGAGCACATCGCGAAACGCGTCGCCCAACGCACGGCCGCAGGTGGGACAGGGGCTGTCGGCGCCCAACCCTTCCAGAGAAGCGCGCTGCACCAACAGCTCTTCATGTTGCACACGCAGTGCAGACAATCGGGTTTCGGCTTCCTGCCGATCACGGGCCCACACAGTGCGCGCGGTGTCGTGCTCCGTAAGCACCTGTGCCAGCTTGTCGCGCAGGCTGGCCAGACTCTCACGTTGCTCCCGTTCAAAATCCGGCGCGGTCTCCAGCTTGTGCAATCGTTCCTGCAAGCGCGCTTCCTCTTCGCGCAGGGCAGCGATTCGCGCGTGAAGTGCCCGTCGCTCACTTTCGGCCGCCGCGAGCGCGTCGAGTGCATCTACGCGCGCCTGCACGGCCTCACGCGCACTGATATCGGGCAGGAGCGGCTGCAGTTCGTCGCGCGCCGTGGCGATCTGCGCCAACTCACCGTGCAAACGTTCCACATCACGTCTGTGCGCCATCAGATCCTGCTCCACCACGCGTCGATCGGCATCGAGCGCGTGCCAGCGTTCGCGCGTGCTCTCCGCCGCCAACCAGGCTGGTTCCGTTTCGGCCAGTCCCGACGTCGCCGACTGCAGTGCGATGTGCGCGCGCTCGCTGCGACCACGCGCTGCGGCCAGTGATACATCCGCATCGCGTTCACTGCCGGCAACGGCCTCGGCATCGGGCATCCCGCTGCGCAAACCGGTGAGTTCAGCCACCACGGCCCGACGCTGATCCCGCAACAGTTCCTGCGCGCTGCTCAGCCGATCATAGCCGAGCACGCGCGAAAGAAAGCGTCCCCGTTCCACCGGCCCCAGGGCAGCCATTACGTCGAGCTCTTTCTGTCCCGTGAAGTACGTATTGAAAAACTCCACGCGCGATAAGCCCAGCGTTCGCTGCAGGAACTCGTTCGCACCGCGAATGGTGCGGGCCATCGGTTCCATGGCGCCGTCGAGAAAGACCTCGGCTGATCGCATCGTGCGATCAACGCGATAGCGGTGCCCAGCGAGTTCAAAATCCAGCGTCACGCGAACGGGCGCCTGATCAGCGGCTCGCGCGAAGCGAATGCTGTCGCGATTCCCGCGCGCGGCGCTGTTGCCGTACAGCGCCCACGCGATGGCCTCGAGCAGCGTGGTTTTGCCCGCGCCGTTGGCGCCGATGATTCCGGTGAGGCCATCGGAAAATTGCACGCGCGTATCGGCGTGTTGTCGGAAATTGCGGAGTGACAGTGCGTGCAGTCGCACCGTCAGACCTCAGCCACGGGGAGCGCCGCTGTGGCGGCGTCTTCGGCGCGCGTGAGATACGTGAGGCCCAGCTGCACCAGTCGATCTCGATCGAGCCCGGGGGCCAGCGGTCGTTGTTGCAGCCGGTCGACGAGTCGGTCACGCAGCGTGGCGCGTCGTCCAGGCGCACCAGTGCCGGCCGCACGTGCCGCCGCCTCGGGCTTGCGGGTATCAAGTTGAAAATGCAGCGTGCGTTTGCGCACATCACGAAGCGGCGCGTAGTCCAGTGTGCGCACCACGTGTCGCATGACGTCGCGCACCACCAGTCGCACGATTGCGTTGTCGAGCGAATCACCGGCGTGGCTGATGGCGGCTGCAATCAGCGCGTCCAGTTCGTTGGCCGTTTTGCCGGCGGCATCAAGTGGCGGAAGATCGATCAACCGACGGCCTGGTGTCACGGAGTGAAACCGATGTTCGCCCGTGACCAGGTTGTGTTCGATAAAACCCTTGCCCTGTCCGGTGGGCATTCCGTTGCGCTGCGCTTCTTCACGCACTTCCACCCACGGATTGGTGCTCGTGTACTCCAGCGAGCCGCTGTAGTAGCAGGGAATGTCACGCCCCGTGGCCGCGTACGTGAGCTTGATGGAGCGGTAGACGTGATAGTGTCCGAGGCCGACGTAATCCCATGCCGACCGCTCGAGATCGATCGGATCGATGGGCGCGTGCAAGCGATCGCCCAGTTGCGCCGTGTCGGGAATCACGCCGCGGACATCGTCGTGCAACAACAACACATTGAACTGCGTGAGCGGATCGGCTTCGTAGTGGCGTTGCGTAAGCGCGTCACCGTTGGCATTGGCCGAGGGTGGTGCAAATGGTACGGCCAGCACGCTGAGATCACGCGCTGGATCGTTGATGCGTTCCGTTTGACTTGTCACCACGTGAATATTGAGCTCACGAAACAGCTGCAGAATGCAGCCCGCGTCGGCCGTGCGGGGTAAATCATGATTGCCGGCGATCATGATAATCAGTGCGTTGGGAAGTGACGCACGCAGCCGCGCGAACAGTGCGAAGCCGGAGAGAATCGCCGAGTTGGAGGGTCGGACATGGTGAAACACATCACCACCAACCAGGACCACATCGGGCTCGCAGGTAATGATCTGGGATACGGCCCGCGCGCACGTGGCGGCGACGTCAGCTTCGCGCTGGTTTACCCCGTCGGTCGTTTGCCGCGGAAACTGCCGAAAGCCCAGATGGAGATCCGAAAGGTGGACAAGTCGCATGACCTCAAGATGACCTGTGGATCAGCGGACGCGTAGTTGCTGCGTGATACGGATTCCAGCCTGCATCGATTGACCGGGATCGGTGACGCCAACCATCTCGGAAATCACGTCAATCACGGTGTCTGCTTCGGTGATCCAGCCACGCACACGATCGAGCAGTAGCGTGCCACTCATGATGCCATCGGTGATTACCCGGGTGCCACGGGGTAAATCGCGACGAGCACCCTCTCGACTCAGCGTGCCCCGCATGGACACGTAGGCCTCCTGCCCGTTGCGCGAAATGGAATCGAGCCGGAAGATGGCGTGCAGCACACCATCGGCGCGGTACGACGCCACCGGGATCTGCGGGACGTCCACGTCCCGCTCCCACGTGTCGCCCACTTTCACCGGGCCGTCCGGGAGCATGGCGGACATGGCGGCCAGAGACGACCCGACGGAGGTCACGTTGGACGGCGCGTCGACCATGGACATCGAGCCATTGGGTTTCACCCGTATGCGGGTAGGCGTGGCATAGGCATCCATCGACACACGCTGCCCACGCAGCTGCTGCAGCGTGCCGGTTTTCACCACGAGCGAGTCAACGACCGTGGCAACGATAGCGCCCGCGGCATCGCTCAACTCCACCGCGCTGTGTGCGTAAAAGTCCGTGACCGTAACGCGGGTGGGCAGCGCGCTGCGCAGCGGTCCGCGGGGCGGCGTGCGAGCGGGTTCGCGCCCAGGCAGCGTTTTCACCGTACTCCGGGGCAGCGAATAGCTCTCAAGGCGCTGGCCACCCATCTCAACGGTTTGCTGCATGTGCAGCAGCAGCACGTCGCCGGTTTCCGGACGGACGCGCAGCATGACGGGAGCGATGATGCCAGTGCCAAGCGCCCCCGCACCAGTAGTGGGAATCACGGTTTTGCCCGCCACCTGTGCGGGCAACGGAACGCTTGTAATTGCGGTCATCATGGTGAGCGCCAGCGCCAGCCACGCTGCAGCAAGCCGGTGACTCGGTGCCGTGCTCTGGTCGCAGCACTCAGATTGAGCCGACACGCGGTAAGAACAGCTAGTGGTCATACGGCCCCAATACCCCACTCTGGCGCGGAGGCTCCGAAACAGGAGCTCCGCAACCTGCGCCGATGCGGCAGCTCCAACATTGGGGACGCCGCGAAGTTGGTAGCGGTCGGCGTCCTGAATCGTCCTTTCCGGAGCAGGGTACACCGGCGCAGCATCACCCGTGATCGGGGAATGCCAATGCGTCGGTCCAGTGGCGCGAATCGCGCGGCTGCGCAAGACTTGTCATTCCGTCTGTCCTCCGTAGCCTCGGCCCCGTTATGCGTCGTCCACCGTTTTTGAACCTGCCTGCATCAAGTGTCCGCCCAACGCATTTCAAGCGCCTGCTGGCGCTCGTCGTGGCGGTCGTTTTCTCGGCCGCGTGCAACGGCAACAGTGACACGGTGAAGAAGCTGTTGGGTCGCGACACGGGCCCTTCGCGCTGGGAGCGCGACAGCATGCTGTTGGCGTCGGAACCGGAAGTGCTGTTTCGCGTGACGGCTGATCCGGGTGGTGCGTATGTCGTGCCCATTGCCACCATTGGCAGCGAAGGCATTCAGCCGCTCCGTCTTTCGGCGCGCGGCTGGCGTCGGGTTGACGCAGACTACATGCATGCGGGTAACACACTCACGCTCTACCGCGTTGGCCAGACCGAACGCGCCATGCGCATGTTCCGCGGTATGTGGCAGCCGGGTGCTGGCCCGCTGGATTCGCTCAACTGTCCGGTGGTGATTCCCATGGCGCGCGCGATCGTGCCGTCCGGCGACGGTCGGTTGGCGCCTCCACTGGCCACCAACGGGGTACGTCCGACGCTGCCCGCACGCACGTCACTCGGCCAGGCCGAAATCGATCGTGCGCTGGCCAATGTGGGCACGCTGGTGGCACCAACATCGGGAATCGCCCCCAATCAGCTGCCCAAGTACGAGCGCCGCGTTCACCAGATTCCAACCGGCATCAACGGGTCGTCCACGATCCTGATCGCGTACAATGATCGTGCGCCGCTGCCGGATTCGTTGAAGGCGTTTGGCGAGCGTCCGCGACAGCTCATTGTCATGATGGACAAAGGCACGTACGGTTACCGTCCATCGCTGCAGATGGCCACGGTTGGTAATCGTGGTACACCGCCCAAGCTTGAGTTTCTGGATTATCTCGACGTGGACAATGATGGCGTGCCCGAGCTGTTCTTTGGTTTGCTCGACCGCGATCTCGAGCCGCTGTTCACCGTGGTGTACCGCTACGAAAATGAATCGTGGCGCGAAGTATTTCGCTTTACCGGCAATCGCTGCGACTTCTGACGTATTGCGATACGCAACGAAGTACACTCACCCGTGTCCGTGTTGCAACGCGGGAACACACGCAGCACAACCGTCGCGCGACCACGTTACTCCACCCCGATGTCCCACGCCTGCTCAAGGTCACCGCGCGAGTAGGCGCGGAACGCGGTGAGTGTTTGCGTGCGCTCGATACCCGGCACGGTTGCGAAGTCACGCGTAACGACGTCGGCAATGCGTTCGAGATCGGGCACGCGCACGATGGCGACCAGGTCCCACGCACCGGACACTGAATACACTTCGGCCACGCCATCAATCCCCGCCAACGTCATCGCACATTCCTGAATGCGTCTGGGATCGGCCTGCACGAGCACAATGGTCGTAATCATGTTGACTCCGCAGAGGTGAGCAGCTGCGCCACGCGGCGCATGCCTTCGATCGCGAGCTCGTCACTGGTTGCGTACGAGGCGCGGATCCAGTTGGGTGTGAGAAACGCGCTGCCCGGCACCACGGCTACCTGGTGTTTCTCCAGGAGATCTTCGGCAAACCTGGCACCCGGATTGTCGCCGCCATACGCTGACACGTCGAGATACAGATAAAACGCACCGGCCGGGAACACGACGAACTTTCGCGCGTCACCCAGTGCGTCGAGTACCGCATCACGTCGTCGCTTGAAGGCCACCATCATGTCGGCGATCGCAGCCTCCGCCTGATCGGTATTGGAAAGCGCTGCCAATGCCGCATGTTGCGACACGGCCGCCGGATTGGATGTGGTGTGCGACTGCACGGCAATCATGGCGCGCGTAACCGCCAGCGGCGCCAGCGACCAGCCAATGCGCCAGCCGGTCATGGCGTACGCTTTGGCCACACCGTTAATGACGATGAGACGATCCCGCGCTGGCGCGAGCTGCAACACCGATGTTGCCGGTTCATCGTACGCGATGCGCAGATAAATCTCGTCGGACAACACCCACCACGCGTTCTCGTCGGCCAACTTGAGAATGTCAGTGAGTTCTTCACGCGTGTACACCGCGCCGGTTGGGTTGCACGGCGAGTTGAGCATCACACCACGTGTGTGCGGTGTGGCCGACGCGGCGAGCATCGCGGCGGTGACCTTGAGCGAGTTCTTCGGATCGCCCATGACCGGCACCGCGGTGGCGCGTGCCAGTTCGAGCATTTCGTAGTAGCTCGTCCAGCTGGGCGTGGGCACAAGCACCTCGTCGCCCGGCCCGAAGCACGCCATGCACGCGTTGAACAATGACTGCTTGCTGCCGCTCGACACCACGACCTGTGCGGCGGTGAACGGTTCCGCACCTTCGGGTAACAGGCGATTGGCGTCGGCGGCAATGGCTTGGCGCAGCGCTGGAATGCCCTCCGTGGCGGTGTAGCGCGTGGCGCCGGCCTCCACCGCGTCGGCGGCCGCGTGGCGAATAAACGCCGGGGTGTCAAAGTCGGGCTCCCCCGCGCCGAGATCGATAACCGGAACGCCCGCCGCCTTGAGCGAGCGCGCCTTGGCCGCAACCGCCAGCGTGGCAGACTCTTTCAGGCGGGCGATATTGGCCGACGGAGTGAACGAACGTGACATGGCAGACACACGGAAGCGGCCACGCGCAACGAATCGTGGTCCACGAGTAGGAAGTTGGGCCGGAAATGGCTAGCTTATATAGCTGGGCTGGCGACAGCGCAGTGACTATTGCCTGCTGCGCCCCAAGTTATACGCGCTGGCAGGGATGGCGCCAATGGTGCGGCCGGAATCGTCTGCGTGATGTGTGTCATGCACAGCAGACGGCGAGCCCCACCCCGAAACGAGCCTGCGGAGCAGGCCGACCAATGAGGAGTGCGCACTGCGGTTCGCACTCTCCGCACGCCCGCTGGGCGGACGTGCGCATATGCTGTCAGACAACTGAATGGAGCGGGACGTGGGCGAAGAACGGGAAGGAACGGCAACGGGCGCGGAGCCCGTGGCGGCTGGCGGCACGCGCAGCCAGACGGGCGCGGAGCCCGTGGCAGCGGGCGGTACGCGCAGCCAGAATGTGGTGGTCATGGGTGCGATGGAGCCGCGCACCGTGCAGGCGGCCCTGCGTCCGGGTGTAGAGCGGAGCCGCTCCGGGGGCGCGCCCTCGGGTCCGGCCTGTCTGGTGATTACGCCCAGCGCGGTGGCCACACAGCTGGCCGCCGATGAGGCGCGCGAACTGCTGGCCGCGCCCGCGCTGCGCATTGTGCCGGTCACGGCCGCCGCGCGCGCCAAGCGTGTGCTGGCAACGAGTCCTGTGGCCATTGCCATCGGCACTCCCGCCGATCTGCTGGCGCTGCGTCGCGCGTCGTCGCTGTCACTCGATGGCGTACAGGCCGTCGTGCTACTCGGCATCGATGCACTGCTGGCCGAACAGGGCACGCGTGACGCCCTTGAATCGCTACTGTCCGACGTACCCTCGGCGGCCGTGCGTGTGGTGTCGAGCGCCACAGAAGACGACAGCGATGTGACCGACTTTCTGGAGCGGTATCTGCCCAAGGCGCGTCACATCACGCCGCTGGTGAAGGCGGCGTCGGTGTCGTTCAATGTCACGCCACACTACGTGATTACCGCACCGGCCACACGCATTTCGGTGCTGCGCACCTTTCTTGACGAGCGCGATCCACCATCGCTGGCCATCGTGGCGCCCAATGACGTGTCGATGGCCGAAGCGACCGAAGCGCTGACGCAGCTTGGATTGCGCGTAGATGGACGCGCCACGCAGGTTGTGCGCGCCACACCGCTCGGACACACGGCCGCCGTGATTGGATGGGAGTTGCCGGCCACGGCCGAAGCACTGGCGGCGGCCCTCGCGGGAGAGCCGGTGGAAGCGGTGTTTTTTATTGCGCCCACTGATGTGCCCACCATGACCGCCGTTAGCGGTGGTGCGGCGCGTCCGCTTGCCCTGAACACGGTACAGAGCAAGGCGGTGAGTGGCGCGGACGCGATTCATGTGGCCATGCGCAGTGCGCTGAGCGACTTGCGCACGGTTGGCGCGGCCGATCTGGCGCTGGTGGCGCCACTGCTCGACGAGTTTGATCCCATCGAAGTGGCAGCAGCGGCACTGCGTTTGTTTGACGACGCGCGTCGTGCACTGGTTGACGCGCACGGACAGGCAGCGGCCAATCGTGCGGTGTTTGCATCACCGGTACGTGCAGCGGCAGCGGCGGCCAGCGAATCGGCGGCCAAGGGTGGCACAACGCGCGTGTTCTTCAATGTGGGCAAGCGCGACAACGTGCGTCCGGGCGACCTGCTGGGCGCGATTGCTGGCGAAAGTGGACTGCCGGGCGATCGTATTGGCAGCATCGATCTGTTTGAATCGCACACGCTGGTGGAGATCGCGTCCGAGTCGGTGGAAACGGTGATTACCAAGCTCACTGGGGTGACCGTGCGCGGTCGGCAGTTGCATGTGCGTCGTGACGATCGTGGAGCTGGCGGACACGCCGGCTTTGGCGGCGCGCGCGGAGGCAGTGATCGTGGCGAGCGCGGTGCAGATCGTGGTGGTGCGCGCAGCTTTGATCGAGGCGGGGATCGTCCGCGCAGCGGTCCGTCGCGTGAACGTGGCGGCGATCGTGGTGCGGCGCGTGGCGGAAAGCCGTGGGAAGAGCGCAGCGAGCGTCCGGAGCGCAGCGAGCGTCCTGCGCGCAGCGGCTTTGGCGGCGGGGAAGGACGTGGGGAAGGACGTGGGGAAGGACGTGGTGAGGGTCGTGGCGAAGGACGTGGTGAGGGGCGCGGGGAAGGACGTGGTGGCCCGCCGCGTAGTGGTCCACCACGTGGTGGTGGGTCGTTTGCGCCACGCGGAGCGCCGGCCCGGGGAGCACCGGCCCGCGGACCGCGCGATGCTGGCGGTGAGCGCGGCAATGATCGTGGGAACGACCGTGGGAACGATCGTGGCCCGCGTGGTTTCAGTCGGGGAGAATCGCCGGACGCCGCGCGTCGTGCGTATGGCGACCGTCCGGCGGCCGAACGCACCGAAGGGCGGAGCGAGTGGGCCTCGCGTGGCGAGCAGCTGTCGCGCAGCAAGCGTCCGGCGCGTCCGGATTCGCGTGGCGACGATCGCGGCCCTGACCGCGGTGGAGACCGTAGCAGCTCGCGTGTTGGTGATGGACCGGCGTTGCCGTTCCGTCGTCGTCCGTCGGGAGAGTAATCGCGAATGAGTTCAGGCTTTCATGCGCCGGGCGGTTGGATTGAAGTGATCGCCGGCGTGATGTTCAGTGGGAAGACCGAAGAACTCATGCGTCGTGTGCGACGCGCCACCATCGCCCGCAAGCACGTCCAGGTGTTCAAGTCGCACCTGGACGATCGCTACGCGGGATTGTGGACGGTTTCCAGTCACGATCAGAACACGTTTCGTGCCATTCCGGTGGATTCATCACTGCAAATCTCGCAGCGCGTTGATCCCGTGGCGCATGTGATTGCCATTGACGAGGCGCAGTTTCTCGACAGCGGCGTTGTGGCCGTGTGTACGGCGCTGGCCGAACGTGGTCGTAGAGTGATCGTGGCCGGAACGGATACGGATTTTCGCGGTGAACCGTTTGGTGCGATGCCGCAGTTGATGGCGGTGGCCGAAGAAGTGGATAAACTGCACGCGATTTGTGTGTTGTGCGGTTCGTCGGCCAGTCGCAATCAGCGGTTGATCGATGGGAAACCTGCGGCGTATTCGTCGCCCACGATCATGGTGGGTGCGGCCGACACGTACGAAGCACGCTGTCGTGCGTGTCACGTGGTGCCGCGCGGCGATGCGGCGCAGGGGCGGTTGTTGTAGTGTTGTTGTAGCGGTACGTGCGCGACCGCGCGTTCGCAATGGCGAGTAACGCTGGCACCTGTTTGCCCCCGTCACGATGCTCGCCGTGCACAACGGTGCTCACCAGCGTTCAACAGTGTGCAACAGTGTGCTGGCTGCGTTAGCGAACACGCACCGGAATGCGCACAACTTCCGGCACGTCATCCGGCTCCCGATACACCCAGAACATTGCCGCGCGCGGATCGTACGCGGCAATCGATTTCCAATCGGCGGGCCTGCGGCCTTTGTCGAGTGCGGTGCCGGTGGAATCGAAGAGCACGTGCTCAGCAGCGGTACCGCTGATGCCGCCCAGAAAACGGTTGGGGGAAAGCCGAGTGACGGAGCTGGGACGGCGCGCCTCTTTGTTCGTTCGCACAGAACCTGGGCCGAAGGTTTGCCACGTCTCGGGCGCATCCGCGACGATCGGTACGCGCACCCGTGACTGGAGCGCGCCGCTCCACGAGTAACGAACAATTTCGTAGGGCGCGGTGCGCACGTGATAAAACGACTGCGCATCACCGCTGGCGAGCGTACCAGCACCGGTATAGCGCAGCAGGCGCTGGTCGGTGACGGACGGCAGTTCACCAAACGATCGTTGGTGCTGGAGCGACTCGCTGAACTGATGGATCGCAAAGCGCTGTCCGCGTGAATCGCTGGTAACCCCTGACACCAGTACCGAGCCGTCGGGAGCACAAAGCACAGCGCTCGGGTTGCGCACCTCAAGGTCGGCGCGCAGGGTGCGCTTGAAGGCGCCATCCGGCCCAAGCAGCGTCCACACATTGCCGAACACATCGAACACCAGCACCGACTCGTCGGGCAGGACGCACAAGCGATGCGGCTGGCGGAACTCACCCGGCCCCGAGCCCTCGCGTCCTACGCGCCACAGCAGCGTACCTGTGGCCGAGTATTTCGCCACGCGAGCATCGGGATATTGCGCCACCACCACCGAACCATCGCGGAACACCGCGTAGTCCACCGGCGTGGACAGCTCGGAATCGGCAATCGTGACCTGCGCCGCGCCAAACATCCCGCGCAAACTCGACGCTCCCTGCCCCGACAACGCGACCGGCACCCCCACCCAGCCAACCACAATCGCAGCCACTGCCAGCGCCGATCGGCCCCCCCTGCCTACACCAAACACAATCTCACCCCGCAATCGCAGTTGAGCTCCCAATCTCCGTTTGCGAGCTTACCTCCTCCCCGCATCGTCCGCCACCCCGAGGCACCCTGCCCGTCAACAGTGACCTGCACCGTTCCCCGCCCACCGTCAACGCCGTCAAACGCGCTGTTCCACCCCAACCGTCAACCGTCCACCGTGACCGTGAACGCAGTCAAACGCGCCGTTCACCCAAACCGTCCACCGTTCACCCCCACCGTCAACGCCGTCAAACGCGCTCTTCCACCCCAACCGTCAACCGTCCACCGTGACCGTGAACGCAGTCAAACGCGCCGTTCACCCAAACCGTCCCCCGCCCCCCTCCCGTGCCACTCCCGTGACACCCCGTGACCCCACCCCCTCCTCCCGCGTCTCTCCCACGACGCTTGTTCTCTTCCCCCGTTCCCCTTAGGCTGTGCCATGGGTGTGATTGCTACGCTGCTGGCGCACGAAAACCGTTCGGCACGATTGCGCCAGGCCGCGCGCGACCGCTACCGGTTTGTTCCGTGCGATGACTGGACCTCGCTCACGCGGGCCTGCGAACGCGGACCCATCAACGTTGTGGTCTTTGACCTCTACGTTGATGGCCGAGCCGACTTCGAACGCGTGCGACAGCTGCGTGTGCGCGTGCCGCGTGCTGCGCTCGTGGCCTACGTCGACCTCAACCGCGAACGGGCGCGCGACATGTTCGACGCCGGACGCTGCGGCATTGACGTGCTCATCGTCGCCGACGAGTCCGATTCGCCAGCCCAACTCGGCGCGTTGCTCGATCAGGCCGAAGCGCGTAGCGTGTCGAGCTTGCTCAAACCACATCTGGTCGGCTTGCGCTCCGTAGTGCGCGACGCCGTCATGCTGTCGGTCACGCGGGCGCACGAGCGTCTCACGCCAGACGGTCTGGCCCGACTCATTGCCGTGTCCCGTCGCCTGCTGTCCAAGCGACTCGAGGGCGCCATGCTGCCGCCGCCGCATCAGATGCTCACGTGGGGCCGTCTCATTGTCGCCGCCAGCATGCTCGAAGACGGCTCGCGCAGCGCCGACGGTGTGGCCAGTGCGCTCGACTTCCCTTCGGGCAGCGCGTTCCGCAACACCTGTCAGCGCTACCTCGGCTGCACCCCGCATCAGATTCGTATCAAGGGCGGCGCCGCTTGGGTCATTCAGGAGTTGCTCGTGACGCGCGATCGTCGCCGAGACGCCATGATCGATCATCAGGACGACGAGGGAGCGGTGGCGGCGTGAGTCGCTGAGATGGAGCGAAACCGCGTCTGGCCGAACTGGCCAGGCGCGGTTTTTTCTAATGCGTCTACGGTTGGTGGTGAACAGAAACAGCCGTGGGACGACGTTTTGGTTTGCGGTACACGGTTTATCGTGAGGGCTGAGCTGAACGCGGGACACTACCGTGGCGCCTGACGGCAGCGTTTGTTTCTCGGATGATTCGCATTGGGCTTACCGGAAACATTGCCAGCGGCAAATCCACCGTGTCGCGTCGACTCGCTGAGCTTGGTGCGCGCGTGATTGACGCCGATGTGCTGGCGCGCGAAGCGGTGGCCCCCGGGACAGCGGGCCTCAGCGCGGTGATCTCGCGATTTGGGCAGGAGCTGTTGAGCCCGGATGGCACGCTGGATCGAGCG
>JBBRDJ010000015.1:0-49820 GCA_038203945.1 Gemmatimonadales bacterium | reverse complement strand
ACCGCATCATGGTGCAAATGAAAACGAGCTTGAAAATCGGTTCTATCAATTTGTATCTCGAAGATGTAAAGCTGCCGCCTGGTCGCACGGGAAACATGTCACGGCCGTGAGGCATGCACGCGCGCATCGACATCAGTTCGTCGCATTCAACGGCTCCGCACACTTGGCATCGTCGTGTGCGGGGCTGTTGACGTACGTGCTCACCGGATAAGCATACAGGTCGGGCGCATTGGTGGTTTGTACGAGCGCTTCGATCGTGTCGAGGGGCTGATCGATGTCGAGCCAGCTGGCGTACTGTTCCGATTGCAGCAACACCGGCATGCGATCGTGTATGGTGGCCGTGCGTTGGTTGGCCGGCGTGGTAATGAGCGTAAATGTGGCGATGGCATCATCCGGCGCGGGCGGCGCCCACACATCCCAGAGCGCAGCGAGCGCGAACGGTGCGTTGTCCTGCATGCGCACACACCACGGCTGTTTGCCCTGCGGCTTCTCGCGTACTTGCCACTCGTAATACAGATCGGCCAGCACCAGCGCGCGCTGGGTCGCAAACGGTTTGCGAAACGAGGGCTTGGTGCGCACCGTTTCTCCCCGTGCATTGGCCAGGCGCTGACCTATGTTCGCGTCGTTGGCCCACGACGGAATCAGCCCCCACCGTAGTCGCTCCGTTCGGATACCATGGCGATCGCTCACGATGGCCAGCACGGATTGTGATGGCGTGATATTCCAGCGCGGCGGCACGGTCGCAAGCTCCTCGAGCAGCACCGCGTCGAGTGGCAGTTCACGCACGCGTGCGGGTGATGACAATCCGTAGCGTCCACACATCGGCAGCTCCGCCCGGTGTGACCGGTAGCACGCGTCACACCGCAGGTGCAATCACGTACAGCGTGTGAGAAGTGGCACGGCGCGAATCCCGTGTCTGAATGCAATGTGGTGAGCTTTCGCGCATCTCGCCACTTCCGGAGCCAGGATGATCGTACCACACCCGCTGTTTTCGCGCGTCGGCACGCGTTGTTGTTGGGGCGCGGCGCTGGGCCGGCTGTTTCGTTTGGCATCTGGACGCCCGGCCCCGGCGAATGTTCACGCGCGGTGCATGATCGATTCAGCATCGTCGGTCCCGACGGCAAACGCTATCCCACGTGGCACCCGCCGGTTGATCCAATCACGAACTGCAGCTTTGGGCATGAGCATGGTCGTGACCCGCGCGGATCGGCACTGTACGCCGCCGTGGGCGACCCGCCTTTCGGATACGCCAACGAGCAGCTCGATGCGGCCAACCTGGGTCTGCGTCGACACGAGGATCACGTGGGGCACAAGGTAGAGTGGGAAAACGGGTTGCTGATGCGCAGCGGCGGCGGCGCGGGTTCGCTGCTGGAAGTGCGGTGCGATGTGCTCGCAAAGTTGCATCAGGGCACGCACTCCAAAGACGCGTTTACCAACAACCTGCACGAACTCAACTATCACCTGCGCTGCACTGATCGGACCGAGATACATGTCACGGTACTCACGGCCATCGGACGACCGGGCGAGTTTGAGCGCACGTGTGGCGGCACGGTGCAAGTGGGACCGGCCACACCGGTCAACTCGCCAGTGGGCAACGGCAGGCGCAAGATTCCCGACTGGACGTGCATGGAATCCCGCGTCATGGTTGGCGCGGGTGCGAAGTCTGATTTTGGCGCGTTGCATGAGAGCTGGCAAACGCACACGCAGCTGCGCACCGCCGATGGCAATCGTGTGATCGCGTCGTTTGATCCGTACTTCCAGGTGTTTCGCCCGAGTCGCTTTCTTGACAGTCGCGAGGCGGACAACGTCGGGCGGCCAGCGGCGCTGTGCACGACGGCGCAGCATCTGGAACGACATGCCGCGCGGCAACGAGTGTTCGGCGGTGCAGGCGGCGGTGCAGGCGGCGGTGCAGGCCGCGGTGTCGGCCACGCCGGCGGGCCGGAGCACCTTTAGCCTCCTGCCCTTTGACGACACGCGCTCGCCCTTTAACGGCGTGCGTCGCCAGATCGACGTGAACAACAACAGCGTGCGGAACGAGGGTGGCCCCACCGTGTGGTTCACCGATGCCTTCGGCCGGAACGCGCGTCCGGCGCCCTTTCCGGGCAGCATTCGGCAGCGGCTGTCGTCGTCCAACAACGACTATGGCGTGGGCGTGAACGGCCCCACCGTGGGCGGCAATCGGGACTACGGTGGGCGGCAATCGGGACTACGGTGGTCCGGGGGTGCGGGCGCCGAACTGAAACGGCAAACCAGCACACCCTGCCTTGTGCGCCAACCATAGTCACGGTAACTTGAGGGGCTATTGAGTACCAGCAGCAAAACGCTGAGGTACCCTCCTCCCGGAATCCGGCAGCCCCGGGGGGCCAACCGACCAAACGGTCACGACCATAGGGAGAACTGCCGAGTGGCTACACTGAAGATGCGTCTGGCGCCCACGCGTCCGTACGAGATTGTCTATATCATCGATTCGGCGCTCGAAGACGCCGCAATCGCTGAAAAGCTTGAGAAGCATCACGGCCTGCTTGAACTCGCCGAACCGGCTGAGATCGAGCATTGGGGCCGTCGTCAGCTCGCCTACAAAATCGGGCGGCACGAAGCTGGCTACTACGCGATCGCCACGGTGCAGGCCGCGCCGGGCACGCTGCCCGAGTTCGAGCGCGCGCTCAAGCTTGATGAATCCATCGTTCGCTACATGGTGTCGCTGATCGAGCATGTGCTCGGCGCGCCGGCCCTGAGCGAAGAAGAAATGGCGGCGCGCGCGCTCGCCGATGACGACGACGACGAGGATGACGAATAATGCGCCGCCCCAAGAAGCCCTGCCCCATTACGGAGGCTGGCATCCGGTTCGTGGATTACAAGGACGATCGCCTGCTGGCCCGGTTCATCACGGACTACGGCAAGATCCTCCCTAGCCGTCTGAGCGGCGTGGACGCGCGACACCAGCGTCAGCTCTCGAGGGCGGTCAAGAAGGCTCGGTTCCTTGCGCTGCTCCCGTACGTCAAGGGGCAGACGGGTTGATGTGAACACGGCGGCCGAGGGCACGCCCGTCGTCACTGCCCCACGTGAGCGCGGGTGGCAATGGCTGGTCCTTGGTTTGACGGCTGCGGTGTTGGTGTCCCTGGTCAACCTGTGGCCACCCTCGCTGGCGCTGTTGGGACTCTCGGTGCGCTGGGCGTTGCCCATCCAGTCGTTTGTCATGTTGCTGTGTGCAGGTTTGGGAGCGTGTGCCGTGGCCGCCTGGGCTGGCGGCGGACGGTTGGCTCCGGCGTTAGTGGCGATTGCTGCCTTGGCGCTGTGGATCTGGGCTTGGCCGCCATCGTCTTCTGGCGTGACGGCATTTGAAGCGGGTTGGGCGCTGGCGGTGGCCGCGATTTTTGGATGGGTATCTGTGTTGCGGTCGGTTCAGCCGCTGCTGCATCGCGCGCTGCTCACAGTGGGTGCGGCTGGTGTGCTGGTTTTGGGGCTGCTTTCCGTGCGCACGGGCAGTGGACTGCAAGGGTTGGAGCGATCGTTTGCGCAGGAGTTGGTGAACCGACGCAACTTGTCGTTGGCGGTGTGGCAGGAACGTGTAACGGATCCGTCGTGGGTCGCGCTTGGTTTGCGGGTACCGGCCATTGCGGCGTCGAGTGATCGATTGGCGCAGCGGCTGGCGGGCGCAGTGCTTCCTACGCAGCTCTGGCCGGCGCTCTTGGTGCTGGAGACGCTGCTGGCGTTGGCGTTGGCCTGGGCAACGTGGCATCGGCTGGCACGAGTGCGACTGGGCCCGCCGTTGGCCAAGCTGTCGGACTTTCGGTTTAACGACCAGTTGGTGTGGGGATTGGTGGTTGGCGCTACTCTGGTGTTGCTGCCGTCACTCGCGGTTTGGGAGACGGCGGGCATGAACTTGTTGGTGGTGTTTGGAGCGCTGCATGCGCTGCGCGGTCTGGGAGTGCTGGCGTGGTGGATTCCCGATAGCCTGGCGATGGCGCTGCTGGTAGTTCTTTTGGTGTGTATTCTGCTGCTCGGTCCTGTCCAGGTCCTCGCGACCGTCGCCGTTCTGGCGCTTGGCCTCGGCTTGGGTGACACTTGGCGGGATTTCCGTCGCACGGCACGTCCGTTGCGGCCGAAGTTTCGCCCTTGATTGGCCGACTTGCGTCGGCCCCGGAGTTCTCATGGAAGTCATTCTTCGTAATGCCATCGACAAGCTCGGCCACCCGGGCGATGTCGTCACTGTTTCGCCGGGCTACGCCCGTAACTTCCTGCTGCCCCGCGGCTTGGCGTATCAGGCAACGCCTGGCAACCTGAAGCGGATCGGTCAGGAACGGGCTCGCCTGATCGCTGCCGAATCGGAGCGTGTGGCCGCCGCCGAACTGCTGGCCGCCAAGTTTGCCGACGTCTCGGTGACCTTTGCCGCCCGCGTGGGTGAGGAAGGCAAGTTGTTTGGCTCCGTCACGGCCGCCGACATCGCGCAGCAACTCGAAGCGCAGGGGTTCAAGCTTGAGCGCCGTCAGATTGAGCTGCTCGAGCCGATCAAGGCGCTGGGCGTGTATCGCGTGGCCATTCGCTTACACGCGGATGTGAAGCCGGAAATTAAGGTTTGGATTATCAAGCAGTAGCTTGCAAGTGGATTCTAAAAACAGCTGACAGCTGTTCATCCACAAACAAACGGTGCAAAAAAACCGCCCACACTCGTTGGGCGGTTTTTTGTTGTTTCCGGCATCAGCGGCGCTGCCGCCAATGCTGAGTGGGTATTACTCCCGCAGGATAGGCCAACGAGCCAGCTGACAGGAACGATTGATCCAACGGCCCGATGGTCGTGGGCGAGCGCCAAGTAAGCATCACCGCCCATACGCCGGGTAAGCTCATTTAGTATTCGCCCCCCAACTGCGGCCACGCTGCGTTGGTGGCCGATCCGGTGGTGAAAACTTTACTCCGCGGTCCGACGGTGTCCCCGCGCGGAGTAGCTGTTTACATACCCTGGGTATGATGTCCCCGGCACTTTTTTCGGGCTCAGCGGGTATATCTCATGCAGAATCCCTCGTCCCTCCGTGTCATGATGAAACCGTCCCTTTCTCAGTCTGAAGCCCTCGCCCGCCGCGCTGCCGCTCTCGCGTCAGAACTCAAGGCAGACGATGTGGTCATCCTCGACCTGCGCGGCGTTACCGATATGGCGGATTTTTTCGTCATTGCCTCCGGAACGTCTGACACGCACGTGCGCTCGGTCGCGCAACACGTGATGGACCAAATGAAACAGGAAGGGATGGCGGTACATCAGAGTGAAGGGCTCACCCACGGGCGGTGGGCGCTGCTCGATTTTGTGGATTGCGTTGTGCACGTTTTTCATCCGTCCCAGCGTCAGTTCTATCAGCTGGAGCGGCTGTGGAGTGATGCCGTGCCACTGGCCATGGAGCCCACAACTCAGGGAGCCCGATAATGCGTGACCACATCATGCGCACCACGTGGCGCAGTCTCGTAGCGGGCGCCGCGCTCGCGTTGCTCGGGCCCGGCAGTGCGTTGCACGCACAAATGTATTTTGGCCAGAACCAGGTC
Source organism: Gemmatimonadales bacterium (assembly GCA_038203945.1). Lineage (GTDB taxonomy): Bacteria > Gemmatimonadota > Gemmatimonadetes > Gemmatimonadales > Gemmatimonadaceae > JAABRT01. Next base: position 44,291 of record JBBRDJ010000015.1, on the reverse strand, counting down.
CAGTACGATCGATTCGAGTGGCGTGTCATTGAGACCGATCACTTTCTGGTTCATTACTATCCGGAAATCGAAGAAGTCGCACAGCTTGCAGCCAGCATGTCGGAACGGTCGTACGCGCGCCTGACGCGACTCATGGGACATCAGTTTGCCGAGAAAAAGCCAATTATTTTATACGGCAGCTCGGCTGATTTTGCGCAAAGCAATGTGTTTGGTGAATTGGGTGAAGGCACCGGCGGTGTGACGGATTTCCTTCGTCAGCGCATGGCGCAGTTCTTCACCGGTGATATGGGCAGTTTTGAGCATGTGTTTCAGCACGAAATGGTACACGTGTTTCAGTACGACATTTTTTCGCGCGGCCGAGCCGGTGCGAACTTTGGCGCGTTGGCGCAAGTCCAACCGCCGCTATGGATGATGGAAGGCATGGCCGAATATTTCTCGATCGGTCAGGACCATCCGTGGACAGACGCGTGGGTGCGGGACGCAGTGGTCAACAACACGCTGCCCACGATTCAGCAGATGACGGAGCGCCCCGACAAGTACTTCCCGTACCGTTACGGCTTGTCGCTGTGGCAGTATGTCGGGCAGCGCTGGGGCGACGATGTCATTGCGGAAATCATGAACGCGATTCCAAGCATTGGTATCGAGCGCGCGTTCCGTCGTGAACTTGGGTATGGTCTCGACGAACTGAGCACGCAGTGGACTGACGCAATGAAGCAGCGGTACTTACCGCTGGTGGCGACGTATGACCGTCCACGCGAGTTTTCCGAACCACTGCTGTCGCAACGTTTGTCAGGCGGCATTCAGAACTTGTTCGTAGCGCCGGCTCTGTCGCCCGATGGTAAGCTGATCAGCTTCATCTCGTACGGTTCCTTGCTCAAGGGTGAAGTCTTCCCCGATCTGTATCTCGCCAACGCGGAAACGGGTGAGCGCATCACGCGTCTGGTCAAGTCGGCCACCAATCCTGACTTTGAACAGCTGCGCTTTATCTATTCGCAGCCATCGTTTTCGCAGGATGGCAAACTGCTGGCGTTTACCGGGCAGCGCGGTGGCAAAGATGTGCTGTACATCATGGATGTGGCACGTCGCAAAATCGTTCGGCGTATCGAGCCGCCGGTAGATCAGGTGCTCAACCCCGCATTTTCTCCCACGAACGATCGGTTGGTGTTCTCCGGCCTGAGCGCCGGCATCACGGACTTGTGGGTGGTGAATATTGATGGGAGTGATGCGCGGCGTCTGAATCGCGATTTGCACGGCGACTTGCACCCGCAGTGGTCACCGGATGGGCGCACGATCGCGTTTGCGAGTGATCGCGGGCCGGACACGGACTTTGATGTGCTGCGTTTTGGGAAGAGTCAGATCTCGCTCATGGATGTGGAGTCGGGACGGGTGCGGGTGCTGCCCAATCAGGACGGCCTGAACATCAATCCGCAGTGGGCGCCGGATGGCCGGACGGTCATCTTTGTATCGGACCGAACGGGCGTGGCCAACCTCTTCCTGTTCGACCTGGACACCCAAGAGCATTACCAACTGACCAACGTGCTGGGCGCCATCACGGCCGTTGCAGAATACAGTCCGGCCATCACCTGGGCGCGACAGGCTGACGTGCTGGCGTTTGTGTACTACGAGCGTGGCGATCACACGATCTACCGCTTGCCCGATCCGCGATCGTTGCGCAAGGAGCCGTATCGGGATCCGGCGGCGATTGTGATTGCCGCACGCGCCGATTCCGTGGCATCGGGGCTGATTGCGATCGCACCGGTAACGGTAGCGGTTGGAGGCGGCAAGAATCCCAAGCTGCCGCCGCGTGCGGGCAGCGCCCTGCCCCGTGGTACGGTTGCCGATACCTCGGCGGCAACGCGTTCGTTCTACCGCGCGCCTGGGAACGGAACACGTCTGTCGGAAGCGGTGCCTGCAGCGGTGTTGTCGCGTGGCGTGGTGGGGCCAGTATCAGTTGACGCGCTGCTTGACAGCGCCGACTTCAACTTGCCCGACACCACCGCGATGACCGATTCGCGGTACAAGGCCAAACTCACACCGGAGTACATCTCGCAGCCCAGCATCGGTGCGCAAGCGGGCGGAGGGGGATTCGGTCAGGGCGTCTATACCAATACCACGATCATTCTGGCTGATCTCATGGGTGATCATCAGCTGGCGATTGCGGGAGGTCTCAATGGTCAGCTGGCCGATGCGCAGATCTTTACCGGCTACACCAATCTCGGTGGGCGGCTGCAGTACAACCTGTCGGCGGGACAGTCGCCCTTCTACTTCTTTGGCGGTGTGTCGGAGGAACTGGTCAGTCCCACGCAGTTTGTGCAGTCCATCAACTATTTCCGACTCGTCCAGCGCAACGTCACGGCCACGGCACTCTACCCGCTAAATCGTTTCACGCGATTTGAGATTGGCGCGAACTTTGCCAATATCGACTACCAGCTGTTCCCCTTGGTTCGTGTCATTGACGCGAGTGGCTTCTCGTCACAGTTCGAGCGTGGGCAAACGCGGAATCTGCAATCCGTAAATACTGTTTCTCCCACGCTGTCGTTTGTGACGGACAACTCGCTCAACGGCCTGGTTGGTCCGATCTCCGGGCGCAGAGCGCGCTTCTCCGTTACGCCACAGTTTGGCACGTGGAAGTGGGTGGATTACCTCGCGGATGCACGCTATTACAAGCCGATCATTTTCAACTATCTCACCTTCGCCGCCCGCGGGATGGGCAGCCTGACTGTGGGGCCGGACGAAGGCGTGTTCCAGAAGTGGCTTGGCCGACCGGATTTCATCCGCGGGTACAACCGCGGCAATGCTGGCTTTGGTTGCGGAGCGCTGGGAGGAGGTGTCGGCGCGGGGGCGGCGTGCAGCGACGAGGCCGTTATTGGATCCCGTGTGGCCTTGGCCAACGCGGAATTGCGCTTCCCGCTGCTGCGGAAGGGATTCAATCAGGGTTTCTTTGGACTGCCGCCCGTTGAGGGGCTGGTGTTCTATGACGCCGGAGTCGCGTGGAATGCTGGGCAAACGGTTTCCTGGTCACCCAAGCCTGATCTAAGCTTGCAGGATCATCGCTCGGTGTTGCAGAGCTACGGTGTGGGCGCACGAATCAACCTTTTTGGTCTCATGATCGTGCGATACGACTACGCGTTTCCAATCGGCGCCAATCAGAAGGGGTTTGGGACGTTCTGGTTCGGCCCGAGTTTCTGATGCGGCCATTGCACACACGCGGATAGGCAGCGCGGGATGTGATCCCACGCGTACACTGACGAAGGCCGGCGCGCGCAAGACCTACCCCGCGCCCGGCCTTCTTTAGTAGCTTTCAGGAATGCGCACGCTCCTCGCGTGGGCGCTCATTCTGGCGGTTCCGGCCTGCGCCGACCGCATTGAGCCCCCTGCCACTACCGGTGCTCTTGCCACCATCCCCGCTGGTCCTGATCCAGTCGTCCTGCGTGTTGCGCGGGGCGGCGGTCTTGTGTCGGCCGTCAGCTATCCCGGTCTCGATTCGGTGGTCTGGCGATCCAGTTACCGCGTACCGGCTTTGCAACGCGTCCTGGCATACCACGCCGACGATGGCTATCTCACCGCCGTAGATACCAGCGGTCGGCCGGTGCGACTCGATCTGCGGGTGGGCGCGGTGGCCATCTCAGGATCAGCCGGCAGCATGAAGCATGCCTCGGCCGATGGTGCCACCCTGTACGCCGTAAATGCCGAAGGTGCGGTGGCGCGCTACACGCCGGTTGGTGATCGTTGGGCGATCACGCCTGACGCCGCGCCCTCGGCCATCGTGCCGTTGAATGATGGCTCGGTGGTACTGGCCTTTCGCAGCGAGACAGAGGTGCTGCTGCGGCGTGTGCGCCCGCCCGACTCCGTGGTGGTGGATTCCCTGCGTTTGGATGTCAGTGCCAACGACGCGACAATTCGTGGAGTGACCGTTGGGGACCGCATGTTTTTGTCGGCCGGTACGCGCGTGTTCTCCCTGCGCACGCGCGATTTTGTGGTGGATGTAGATGTAGACGTGGACGCGCCGATTCGTGACTTCGTGACGTCTCCAAGCGGTGACCGGATCTTCGTGCTCGTAGACGGATCACAGACGGTGACCGTGATTGACCGATTTCGAGCGAGTGTGTCAGACCGTGTTGAGCTGCCGGGCGCGCTGATCGCACTGCGCATGGACCCGCTGGGACGCGTGCTGCTGGTACGCGGGACCAACGACCAGGCCCATGTCATTGAGCTCGGCAACTCAGCCCTGGTGGGGACTGTGCGTACCGCGTGGCGCGGTGATTTGCCGCTGGTCTTTGCCGACGGCGCGATCGCTTTGGCGCATGCCGATACGATGACGCTCGCATCCTCGATCGACCTGGGCGTGGTACGCGTCATGCCCGGTGCGGCCAAAGACTTCTGGTACGCCATGCGCTGGAACGGTTTCCGCCCGCGCGCTCAAGGGCTCGACCAACCGGTGCGCTTCCGCGAATCCGGTGGATCTGTGGCTTCACGCGCTGCCGCCGCAGGAACGCTCGATTCGCTGGTACGAGACAGCCTGTCTCGCGCCGAAGCCGGAGCTGCACCAGGCGGTGATTCTGCAACTGCGGCGCCACCCGCTCGCGAGCTACGCGGCGGTTTCACCGTGCAGCTGGCGGCCGTGCTCACGGAGGAGCTCGCGCGCGAAGCGACGGTTGGAGTTTCTGTGGATGGGCGCACTCCGCGCATTGTGAGTGCGGTGCGTAACGGCCAGACGTTGTACCGCGTGGTGCTTGGTCCATACGACTCTCGCGATGCGGCCGAAAAAGCGGGCAAAGCCAGTGGGCGCACGTACTGGGTGTTCGAGGGGGCGCCATGACCGGTGCGTCGGACCGCGCGTGGGTAGAGGCAGAGGCGCAGCGGTTGGCGCCGCTGCTCAACGGTCAATCGGCGGTGGTGATTGCGGGGCCAGACGCGCAGGCGGCGGCAGCGGTGGCGTTGCAGCTCGCCATCATGCACGGTACGACTCGTCGCGTGGCGATTGCCGACCTGGTAGGCGACGCAGTACCGCTGTGCAATGCCGTGCAGGCCGGCGCCGATGACGATCCGCATGGTATCACGGACAGTTTCCTGTACGGTGTGTCGCTCAATCGCATTGCTCGGCCCATTGACGCGGCCGGCAATGTGTTCCTGATGCCGAGTGGTACGGAGTCGGTCGCGCTGGAGGCGGTGTACGCCAACGATCGCTGGCGAAAGCTGGCGGCCGGTTTCGAGCAGGTAGGGGCGCTGCTGCTCATTGTGGCCGTGCGGGATGTGCCGGGCTTTGACGCACTCTGCAAATATGTAGGTGCCATGATGCCCGTGGGTGAGGAGCATCCGTCGTCCATCGCCGAAGTCCGCCTGCTGTGGATCGCTCCGCCACCACCGCCTGTGGAGCGCATCCGTCGGGTGGAGCGGGCTCGTGAAGTCGCCACGGAAGACCGGGGACAGCGCCAAAGTCGGCTGCTGGCGTCGCTGGCGGCTGCCGCCGCCATAGTGCTTGGTGGCTTGGCGGCGTGGCCGTCGTTGTCGGCACGCTTCTTCCCGCCAGACACGCTCACCTCGGCCGACATCGATCGTGCGGCGGGGGACACACTCAACGCTGGCGTCAGCGAGTCGAACGCCGACGCACTGGCCGCCGCCGCCGGCACCGTCGTGGTGGAGACGCCCGTGGGCGACCCGCTGAGCCCGGGGAATCCCGATTCGTCGGTCGCGTTGCCAGGCAGTGAAGCGACAGTGAGTCCGCGTGTGCGATCGGGGCCGCTTGTGGTTGCCAATCCGGAAGATGCCGGCCAGGCGGCCGCGTTCGCCGTGTATTTTGTGGCTGCCAATACCGTGGAAGAAGCGCGCCCACCGGCCGAGGTCAGCGCGCTGGCGGGCGTGGCGGTGTCTCCGGTGCGCATTGGCGCCGATGGCTCGCGCTGGTTTCGTGTCACGGTGGGCGCGGGCAGCGACAGTGCGCAGGCGCTGGCGCTGCTGCAGCGGCTGCGTGACGCTGAGCAGATTGGTGCTGCGTCAGGCAGTATTATTCGCGTACCCTTCGCATTCAAACTCGAAGACGGGCTCACGCCGGACGATGCACCTGCGGCCCTCGCGCAATGGACGCGCCGCGGCATTCGTGCCTACGCCCTGCGCCAAACCAGCGGCGCGGTCACACTTTATACCGGTGCCTTTCAGAATCCGGCTCAGGCGACTTTGCTCGCCGACTCGCTGTACGGAGTTGGCATTGCACCGATGTTGGTTTACAGAACGGGGAGAATTTTCTAGTGCGGTTGACGAAACTCGAAGTGCATGGATTCAAGGCGTTCGCTGATCACACGGAGTTCGTGTTTGATCGCGGCGTGACGGCGATTGTCGGACCGAATGGCTGCGGCAAGTCCAACGTCTCCGACTCCGTGCGTTGGGTGCTGGGCGAACAGCGCGCACGCGTGATGCGTGGTGCCAAGATGGAAGACGTGATCTTTCACGGATCCTCGGCGCGCAAGCCGGTGAACATGGCCGAAGTGTCGTTGCATTTCGACAACTCTGAAGGCGACCTTCCCGTTGCGTTCAAGGAAGTGGTGATCACGCGTCGTCTCATGCGTACCGGTGAGAGCGAATATCTGCTCAACCGCGCACCGTGCCGATTGCGCGACATTCAGGATTTGGTGCGCGGCACGGGCCTTGGTGCAGATTCGGGCGTGGTGATTGAAAGCCGGATGATCGACGCCCTGCTCTCCGATCGTCCCGATGACCGACGCGAACTGTTTGAAGAAGCGGCCGGTGTCGGATTGTATCGCGATCGGCGGCGCAGTGCCGAACGCCGACTTGAAGAGACCACGGTAGATCTCTCGCGTCTCGATGATCTGATCACTGAAGTGCAGAGTCAGGTGCGCTCGCTTTCCCGTCAACGTCGTCGCGCTGAACGACATGCCGAACTCACGTCGCGTCGCTTCACCGTGGAGATTGCGTTGGCCACGCGTGAGATGGCGGCGTGGCGCGAAGAGCTCGACGCGCTCGATGCACGTTTGCAAACACTGCGCACCGAAGTGCCGGGCGCCGAGGTGGCCATCAGAGCCGCGGAAGCCGAGCGCGAGCAGGCACACGGTGCACGTGCGGCCGCTGAAGCACAACGTGCTGAAGTGTCGCGCTTGGCCGGCGAACAGCGCGAACGTACGCTGCGCCTGGAACGTGAACTCGCGGTGGCCGAAGAGCGTCAGCGAAGCACCGAAGCCCGTCGCACACGTGCCGAACAGGAACGTCTTGAAGGTGAAGCGTTTGGTCAGCGCCTGCGCGATGACCGCGAAAAAGCGGCCGCTGATCGCATCACACTCGAAACGGATCTACGTGACGCCGGCGAAGGCCTGGCCGAACGTGTTGACGCCGAAGAAGAGGCACGCGCGGTGGTGACACGCGCTCGCCAGTCGCTGGAGTTGCTGGAGCGCGCCGTTCGTGAACAGCGTGATCAGGCGCGTCGTCTTGAACTCGATCGCGAAGGCGCTGCCCGTGATCTTGGCGAGACGCAGCAGCGACTCGAAACATTGGAGCGGGAACGGGCGCAGCTGGCCGATCAGTTGGCGGCCACGGAACGACAGTTGGTGACGGCCCGGGAACAGCTCGAACTGCTGCAGGCCAGTGCGCACGACGCACAACAGGCACTGGAACAGGGGCGCGTTCGCGCCACTGCGGCGCGCACCGCCGATGCCGAAGCGCGAGCCATGCTGGCCCGCGTGGTAGAGACGCATACGTCGCTGGAAGGACAGGTAGCGGCGCTTGAGCGTCTTGAGCGCGAGCGTGTGGGATTGGCGCCCAGCGCGCAGCGACTGCTCAAGGATCGCGATGCCCTTGAACCGGGCGCGGTGCTAGGCCCGCTCACCGACTTTCTCACCGCCGATGGAAACGCCGCGCGACATGTGGAGCGATTCCTCGGCGCCACTCTGCACGCCATTGTAGTGCGTGATGCGGCGGCCGCACAGGCGGTTCGTCAGTGGCACGCCCGGGCCAACCCCGGTCCGCTGTTGCTGTTGCCACTCGATGCGGTGCAGGCCTTGCAGAGCCAGGGCGAAGGCAACGATCTCGCATCGACTGTTCAGGCCGCGGGCCCCGCGGAAGCGTGGGTGCGCGCGCTGCTTGGCCGCGTGCACACGATTGACGATGGCGAGGCATTTGTTGATGCCCGTGGCGCGATGTTCCTGCCGGGCATGTCGGTCGGGCCCGGTCCGCTGCAGCGGCGTGCAGAACTCACCACATTGCGAGAGCGTCTTGATCAGGCGGGCATTGAACGTGAGGGCGCGCAGTTGGCATCGGAAACGGCGCGCCTGGCGCTGGTTGATGCGGATCGCGCACAACATCAGGCCAGTGAAGCCAGCGCGCGTGCGCAACAGGACGTGCGGCGCGCCGAAGAAACCGTGCGTGAAGTCGAGCGCACGCTGGAACGCGTGTCGCGTGAAGTGCAGCAATCGACGGCGCTCGCCGAACGCTTGTCGGCACGCTGTACTGAACTGGAGACACGAGCCAGCGGCTTGAGTGAGCAGCTCGCTGCGCTGGAGACGCAAGCGGGTGAAGCCGATGAGGCGATCGCGGAAGCGCGCGGCGTGCTCACGGAAACCGAATCGGCGTTGGAAGAAGCGAGAGAAGCGCGCTCCGCGTGGCAGGTGCAGCAGGCGCAGGCGCAGGCACGCTTGTCCGTGGCACGTGATCGTGAGCGCCGCCTGAACGAAGAAGACGCCACTGCAGAAGCACGACTGGCGGCGTTGGCCATTGAACTCACCACACTGTCCGACGCCGATCAGGAGTTGGCGCAGCAGCTGAGTGGGTGGCATGCGGAACTCGACACGCAGCGAACGTCGCTCACAGACGTGGAATCACATTTGGCGCAAGCAGAAGAGCTGGTGCGTGTCGCGTCCACCGCGCTCGACGCCGCCGATCGTCGCGTCGATGAATCACACCGCGCGCACACGAGTGTGGGCGAAGCGCTGCATCACGCCGAGTTGCGTCACACTGATTTGTCAGGGCGTCGTGAGGCGATTCGGCAGCGACTCGAAACCGAGTGGCGTCGTCCGCTTGAGGAGTTGCTGGCCGAAGCGGAAGAACTCGAGCTCGAAACGGATGCGCTGCGCAAGGAGGCCACCGAGTTGCGCGATTCGCTCGATGCACTGGGTGCGGTGAATCCGTTGGCCATTGAAGAGCACGAAGAAGAGCAGCGTCGGCTGGAGTTCCTGACCGGCCAACGCAACGACCTCGTGTCGGCCAAGCAATCGTTGCATCAGGCGATTCGTGAAATCGACAGCACGGCGCGCGAACTCTTTCTTGTGACATTTGGGCAGGTGCGCGAAAACTTCCGGCAGATTTTTCTCACGCTCTTTGGTGGCGGCGAATGCGATCTGCGTCTGGAAAACCCCGACGCACCGCTGGATTGCGACATTGAAATCCACGCTTCACCGCGTGGCAAGCGTACGCAGCGCATTCACCTGCTCTCGAGTGGTGAACGCGCGTTGGTGGCGCTGTCATTGCTCTTTGGAATCTTCCTGACCAATCCGAGACCGTTCTGCCAGCTGGACGAAGTGGACGCACCGCTTGACGACCAGAACATCGGACGGTTTGTGCGCATGCTCAATCAGTTCAAGACGCGCACACAGTTTATTGTCATTACGCACAACCCGCGTACCACGACGGAGGCAGCAGACGCCGTGTACGGTGTGACGATGCAGGAGCCGGGTGTGTCGTCGATTGTGAGTGTGCGCATGCGTGGCGGCGCGGTTGACGACAGCGATGGCAAGACCGGCAGAACCAGCTTTGGTGGCGATGCCGACCAGATCACCGACGACAGCGACACGTTTACTGCGGCCGACAACGGTTCGCGTGGCGACGATGCGGCGGCGGTGGAGACCGTCTCACCCAACGCGTGATGCAGCGGAGATGGTGTGCGCGTCTCACAACGGTGGTGCACACGATTGTAGCCGGTGCGCTGTTGAGTTTGTGCGGTGCAATGCATGCATCGCTGCAGGCGCAGCCGCGCGTGATCGTGGAATCGACGGAAGGCGTGGTATTGTCCACCGTCTCTCCGCGTTTCGTGATTCGCGCGCTCGGTTTTGCGACAGTGCGGCCGTTGCGCGTTACGATGCGTGTGAGCGAGAACTTTGGTGTGCTGCCACCGTTTTTGGTGGACACCACGTTTTTCTCGAACGACACGATCAGCGTATTGAACGTGCAGAGCGCCCTCACCAGCGGCGCCACGGTGTATTGGCGTGCGCTGGTGGAGGGCGGCGCCACGGCGGCGATTTCCGATATCACCGGGCCACGTGTTGTACCGAATTGGGTGCAGATGCTTGATCCAGCGTCGCTGCAAGGCGATATCGTGGACACACGTCAGCCACTCTTTCGCTGGCGTTCTCCGGGTGTGAGTGCGACGCTCGGTCCGTTCCGCTACGACTTTGAAATCACCACGATCAATCAAACGGTATTTGCGGCCGCGAATATTGCCGACACATCGTTTCGTTTGCCGATTGCGTTGCAGGCCAACACGTCGTATCGGTGGAGACTGGTGGCGTTCCTGAGCGGACGGCCGCAGCGCGTGGTCGTGGAGAGTCCGGGCAGTTTCGTGATTATCGATCCGCCGCTTCCTACAGCTACGCTGATCTATCAGAACTTCCCCAATCCGTTTCCGTCGAGTGCCTCACCGCGCGGCACCTGTTTCTGGTTTGATGTGGGGGAGGCCGGCGCGACGATTTCACTGGAGATTCTCGACCTGCGAGGCAATCCGGTGTTCACCGTGATTCCGGCAGACGACGGTCAGTCACTGTTTCCGGCCGGGCGCTACGGGAGAGGGGCTCCCGGTACCGGGAGCAACTGCGACAACCGATTTGTGTGGGAAGGGCTCACGAATAGCGGGCAGCTCGTCTCGCCCGGCGTCTATTTGGCGCGGTTTCGCGTCAACGGCGGGGCGCCGGTGGTACGTCGCGTGCTCTTTCGCGGGCGATGAGTCGGCACCGGTTGCGGCTCACCACCGTCGGCACTGGTACGGTCGCACCGCATCCCACACGCGTGTGTTCCGGTCACCTGGTTGAAGCTCACGAGGTGGTGCTGCTGCTCGACTGCGGCAGTGGCGTGGTGCATCGTTTGGCGCAACTCGGGCTTCCGTGGACTCAGATCACGCATGTGGCATTGACACACTTTCACGCCGACCACATCTCCGATCTGGCGATGCTTTGCTACGCGTTCCGTTACGGACAGTTACCGGCCCGATCGGCGCCCCTTTGCATTGTCGGGCCAGTGGGCACGCGTTCGCTCTTGGACCGACTGGCCGTCGTGTTCGGCACATGGATGCACGCTCCGGGGTATCCGTTGCAGGTAGTGGAACAGGTGCCAGGGCAATCGTTGGGATTGGGCGAGCATGTGATGCTTACTTCGCGAACGGTGCCGCATACGCCGGAAAGCGTGGCATATTCCATCGCCACGGCAACATGTCGTATTGTGTATACCGGGGACTGCGGGTTTGACGCGTCAGTCGGAGAGTGGGCCAGCGATTGCGATGTGTTGCTCACGGAATGTTCTCTGCCCGATGCGATGGCCATTGCATCGCACCTGACGCCGTCGCAAGCCGGCGCACTGGCTGCGATTGCCAAACCGCGTTTGCTTGTCCTGACACATTTTTATCCGCCGGTCGAAGCCGTGAACATCACGGCGTTGGTGGCGGAACAGTTCAACGGTCAGCTGGTGCTTGCCACTGACGGTTGGTCCATTGATCTCTGAGGAATAGTCATGCTGGTGGTGATGCAACCGACCGCGACACAGACGGACATCGATCGTGTCTGTGAAGAAATCACCCGTCAGGGCTTCAAGCCGCTGCCGATGCCTGGTGAAGTACGTATGGCCATCGGACTGCTCGGCGACGACAGCAAGGCGGATTGGTCGCACATTGAAGCGCTCAGCGGCGTCGCGACCGTGGTCATCGTGGAGAAGCCGTACCGACAGGCGGCACGTGAGTGGAAGAACGAAAACACGATCGTGGAAATCGCACCGGGCGTGCGTTTTGGCGGTACTGACATTGTGCTCGTGGCCGGACCGTGCAGCGTGGAAAGCGAGGAGCAAATCCTGTCTGCGGCGCGGGCCGTGCGCGCGGCTGGTGCCACGGCGCTGCGTGGCGGGGCATTCAAGCCGCGCTCTTCGCCGTACGCGTTTCAGGGGCTCGGCAAGCGCGGGCTGGAAATGCTCGCGATGGCCAAGCGCGAGACAGGCCTCGCCATTGTCACGGAAGCCATGGACGAAGCCGGTGCAGATCTGGTCGCGGAATACGCCGACTGCATTCAGATTGGCGCACGCAACATGCAGAACTACTCGTTGCTCAGGCACGTGGGCCGTCTCGGACGACCGGTCATGCTCAAGCGCGGCATGGCGGCCACGATCAACGATTTGCTCATGAGTGCAGAGTACATTCTGGCCGAAGGTAATCCCAATGTGATTCTGTGCGAGCGGGGTGTACGTACGTTCGACTCCGCGACGCGAAACCTCTTCGATCTGACCGCGATTCCGGTGGTGCAGAAGCTATCGCACCTGCCGATCGTGGCCGACCCGAGTCACGGTACCGGGTTACGCGACAAGGTCACTCCCATGGCACGCGCGGCGGTGGCGGCCGGTGCCGACGGAGTCCTCATTGAAGTCCATCCGCAACCGGACAAAGCACTGTCCGACGGTGCACAGTCGTTGTATCCGGAGCAGTTTGTGCAGCTCGTGCAGCAGCTGCGCCCGATTGCCGCCGCGATTGGTCGCGCGATTGCAGTAACCCCCGACACCGCACCGGTAAACGTATGAACATCAACGCAGCGGCATCGTCGGGCGCTCCGGTGTCGCGCCGACCAGGCAACTCGTTCGCACGCCCGTATGTGCAGTCGTTTGTGCCGTCGTTTGTGCCGTCGTTCGCGCAGTCCTTCGCGCAGTCCTTCGCGCAGTCGTTCGCGCGCCCGCTTGCGCGACGTGGCATCGCGACACTGGCGCTGTTATCGGCGTCGCTCGGGTTGGAGTTGCACGCACAGAATACTCCGGCGGCCGTGTTGCAACGTGCGCGTGCGGAGTATGCCACGGTGAACACGGCGCGCGCCGAGTTCACACAGGAAATCAGGAATCCGCTCCTCGGTCGCACTCTCACGTCTCGCGGCACATTGGTGCAGCGCAAGCCAGGGCGAGTGGCGGTGACGTTTGCGGATCCCGCGGGCGATCGCATTGTGTCCGATGGCACCTGGCTGTGGGTGTACATCCCAAGCTCTGCACCGGGACAGGTGATGAAACTGCCCGCGGGCGCCGAAGGCACAGGTGGCGTGGATCTCGCGGCTACCGTGCTCGACGCACCACGTGAAGGCTACACCCTCAGCGACGCTGGCGCGCGAACGATCAACGGGAGGGTAACGCGTGGTGTGGTGCTGGTTGCACGAGCCGGCGTCGAGGTTCCGTTTCCCAAAGCGACCGTATGGGTTGATGACATTGACTCCACGGTGCGCGAAGTCGTGATTACCGACGACCAAGGTATCCAGCGCACCATTCGCCTTGTATCGTGGCAGAAGAATGTAGCAGTCAATGCATCAGCATTCACATTCAACGTGCCTACCGGCGTTCGCGTGGTCTCGCAGCCCTGAGCGCCGTCGTGTACCGCACGCGCGACGGGCCTGCGTCGGCCCTGCACAGCGCAGGGTTCTTACTCGAGTGTCGGGATTTTTGCAGGTACGGCGGTACTGGGATCTTCTGCGCGCGTGAACGCTGCTTTGGGTGTGTTCACACCATCAAGCAGGCGGAGCGCCCGCGCAATCACCGCGTCGTCCTGGGCGCGTCGCAAAAACTCGGCGTCGGGACCGAACGCCACCCGTGCGACCTCGTAGCCGAGTGCCCGGGCAATCCACGGTGCCGCCGCGTCAAAGGTGCGACGCTCCATCTTCACACCGCGTCGCTGCAGCTCGTCCCACACCGAGTTGACCATCGCACGAGTCACCGGTTGTGCGGCGTCGAGAAATAATCCGCGCTGCTTGAATGCCAACGCGACGAGTGACACTGCATCGCGATACTCCACCATGTTCGGACCGAGAGCGATGGCAAACGCCTGCACCACCGAAGGAAGCGCGGAATCGCCGGCAATGACATCCGGCACAATGCCTCCCCCCCCCAAGACTGTGCGTCCCATGGGTGTGACATAGCGAGGTCGCGTTGGCTCAGCTCCTCCCTGGTCATCAATGTCAACCTCAGCGGTATCCTCAGCCGCACGCTGCGAAATGCTCCGACCGAGTGGTGTATACCAGCGTGACGTGGTGATGCGGAGCGCGCCACCGGTACTCATTGGAAACACTGTTTGCGCACTGCCCTTTCCAAACGACGGGCGTCCCACGACCAACGCGCGATCGTTGTCCTGCAGCGCACCGGCCACGATTTCGGACGCGCTCGCACTGTTGCCGTCGAGCAGCACCGCAACGGCCAGGCTGGGCCAGAACTGCGGCCGTTCGGCGACAAAGTACTCCGTGGGCGCGCCGGGGCGTCCTCTTAACTCTACAATGCGGGCGGGCGGGTCGAGGAAGAGCTCTGAAACCGCGACGCCCTGCTCGAGCAGGCCTCCCGGGTTTCCGCGCAGGTCGAGCAACACCCCGTTCGCACCCATGCGACGCAGCGAATCGAGTGCCACGCGCAACTCCGACGCCGTGTTTGCGCCGAACACATTCACGTCGACGTAGCCAATGGTGGGGCGCAGCATGACCACGCGCGGGACCGCGCGGACGGTCACCGACTCGCGCTTCACATTGACCGTGTAGCGATACATGCCGAAGCGCTCAACCGTGAAGCTCACGGATGTTCCGGGGATGCCACGCAACAGTTGCCCCACCTCATCTTCCCTGAGCCCACCCGTCGGTAGCTCACCCACGGCCACAATCCGGTCGCCGGGCTGAATGCCGGCTTTTTCTGCGGGTCCGCCTGGCACCGGCTGGATCACCGTCACCCAACTGTCGCGCAGGTCCACCTGCAAACCTACGCCGGCGTAGTTGCCCGACATTTCCTCAGTGAGACGACGCACGCGCTCTTCAGGAAGGAACGCGGAATACGGGTCATCCAACTCACCGATCAGTCCGGCTACCGACTTCCGGTACAGCGAGTCGACCGAAAGCGAATCCACATACTGCGTGGCGATGTAGCGATACACCTGCTCAAAAAGCACGGCGCCGTTTTGTGGCGCGCGCACGGCTTCAAGCGGTGGCTCGACCGACCGTTGCTGGCCGATCCACCAACCGCCAGCGCCGAGCGCTGAGCCAAATACCAGAGACGCGACAACCGCGCGAGCGCGCATGCGTGAGCTAATGGAAGGCGGGAAGAGAATGCAATCAGACGAAAGGAGCAACGGAGCGAGCAAATCGCACCGGCCATCGAGCCTCTAGCCTTTGTATACAACGCACTGCGACCTCGTCCGGTGTCCCAGTGGCCAGTACTGCTTCCATGGGACCGCACTCGGGATGATCACGCTGCCACTCCGGTGTGAGCGAAGCGTCGAACCCAGCGGCGACACGTGCGTGGAACGCTTCCGCTTCCCGCTCCAGCCGATCTGGTGCGCCACGTTCGCGCGTACGCGCGAGAGCCTCTTGCAGAGGCAAACGCAGAACCAGCGTGCAGTCCGGCACCAAGCCTCCGGTGGCGAACTCGTTCACCGACCGAAGCCCGTCCATGGGCAGTCCGCGCGCAATACCCTGATAAACATACGTGGAAAGCAGGTATCGGTCCAGCAGCACGACCTCACCCCGCTCCAACGCGGGCCGAACTGCGCGGGAAAGCAGCTCGGCCCGGGAGGCCGCGAAAAGCAACGCCTCGGTCGCGGGTGCCAGATCGTGGCCGGACTGGAGCAACAGCGAACGAATCACATCGCCCGGTGGTGTGCCGCCTGGCTCGCGCAGCGCGACAACCGTCTGTTTGATGCGTACCAAATGATCGGCCAGTCGACGCCACTGGGTGGTCTTGCCGACGCCTTCACCGCCCTCGAGTACGATCAGTACGCCCTGCGACCCGCCCACCGACGCCGATTCGGCCACAAGCTCAGCCGAGGGTGATAATGGACGACGCCGCGCCGGTTTTGATACCGTCAGCGATCCACTGATTCACGCGCAGCATGAGCTTGTCAAAGTTCTCCTGCGCTGCCACGGCGCGCTGGTACGACGCATTGACCTGCACCGTTTCGAGCAGCTGGTCGAGCTCCTGCTCCATTTCGGCGCCTGGCTGTTCGCCGCTTTGAATCATGGCCTGTGCTTCCTTCTGGATGGCCTCCATGCGGCGCAGCATGGTGCTCGACTCCACATCGGACGCCAGCGCGTCGCTGGAACGTTTGACGGCCTTGTATTCATCGCTCTGGCCGATGAGACGGCCTACATCGCGGGCTTTTTCTTCGAGCATAAGGTGCCTTTCCCTGGTTCGGGTGAGGGTGACGGCTGGACGCGGTTGGTGACGCAGCTAAAGACGCGGTTGGTGACGCAGCTAATGACGCGGTTGGTGACGCGGTTGGTGACGCAGTGCGTGACGCGATTGAGCCCGCCGCCTATCCCCAAAAGATAGCCAAAGAAACTGCTTACGGGGCGCCGATGTATCGCGCCACAAGAATACGCGGTCGTCCGGTGAGATCCGGATGCACCACAATCTGGTCGTACACCCCTGCGGACCGGGCGATAGCGGCCGTGGCGTGCGCCCGTTCACTGTCGCACTCGAGCACCAACCAGCCCTGTGGCTGCAGCACCTGCGACGCGTCGCGCAGCAGCGCCTCATAGCGCGCCTGGCCACCGTTGTCTGCAAAGAGCGCGGTGTGCGGTTCCCAGTCACGCACCAGCGCGGGCAGTGAAGCGGCTTCGTGCCGCGCAATGTACGGCGGATTGGAAACGATAACGGTGGCGCGCACGTCGCGCACCGGTTCGAGATCAGGCCCGAGCCTGAACTCCACTGGTGTGCGCCACGCGTGCGCGAGACGAACGGCGTTGGCGTGCGCGACCTGTAACGCGTCTTCAGAAATGTCGGTGGCGACCACGCGATCGAATGCGCCTTCCTGCGCGAGTGCGAGCGCAATGGCGCCGCTGCCCGTACCAATGTCGATGGCCACACCGCCCGGCGCTGTCCTGGTGAGTGCCAGTACATGATCGATCAGCAGTTCGGTTTCAGGACGCGGAATAAGGACACGCTCATCAACGTGCAAGATCAGATGTCGGAAGGCCGCGTTCCCAACCGCGTAGGCAAACGGCATGCCGCGCTGCAGTCTGGTAACGGCAGTGTGTACGGCGTCGGCTTGCTGGTCGTTGATGCTGTCGTCCTGCACGACACGTTGGCTGATTGCCGACGGCGTGCATTCGAGCACAGCCGCGATGAGCTCGCGTGCCTGATCGCGGCTGTTGAGTGTGTTGGCGATGTGCGCAACGATCATGCGCAGGCTGTGCATCAGCGGTGCCTCAGCTGTGCATTCGCAGTGCCTTCGCGGTGCCTTCGCGGTGCCTTCGCGGTGCCTTCGCCGTTCCTTCGCGATGCGTACGTGGTGCGCTTGCGGCGGGAGCGTTGTGCGCTTGCGGTGGGAGCGTTGTGCGTTCGCCGCGCCTGAACGCGCTCGCGTCACCCACGCAGCCGTTCTTCAGCGTCGGCCAGCGCGAGCCCCTCAATGAACGCCGAGAGGTCACCTTCCATCACGCGATCGATGTCGTATGACGTCAGTCCGATGCGATGATCGGTGACGCGTCCCTGCGGGAAGTTGTAGGTGCGGATTTTGGCCGATCGATCGCCCGTGCTCACTTGTGACTTCCGCATGCGCGACCGTTCAGCTTCCATCTCCGACAGCCGCAAATCGAGCAGTCGTGACCGCAGCACCTCCATGCCCTTCATCTTGTTTTGCAACTGTGATTTCTGGTCCTGCTGACTGACCACAATACCGGACGGCATGTGCGTAATGCGCACGGCCGAGTCAGTCGTGTTCACGCTCTGTCCACCGGGTCCTGATGCACGAAACACATCAATGCGCAAATCCTTGTCTTCAATGCGCACGTCCACTTCTTCGGCTTCGGGCAGCACGGCCACCGTGGCGGCTGAGGTGTGAATGCGTCCCTGATTCTCGGTCGCCGGCACGCGCTGCACACGGTGCACGCCGGACTCCCAGCGCAACACACCAAACGCTCCGTCGCCAATCACCTTGAACACCGATTCCTTGATGCCGCCCATGGTGCCATCAGACCAACTCATGGGCTCAATACGCCAACCGCGCCGCTCGATATAGCGCGTGTACATGCGATGCAGATCGCCGGCAAACAGACCGGCTTCATCGCCGCCGGTGCCGGCCCGAATTTCAACAATGGCCGGCCGGTCATCGAGTGGATCGCGCGGAATCAGCAACGGCAGCAACGCGCGTTCCATGCTCTCCTGCTGCGCTTCCAGTCGCTCCACTTCAGCGCGTGCCTCCGCCGCAAACTCGGCGTCATCACTGTCCGCCAACTCACGCGATCCGTCGAGCTCGTGCGCTACGCGCTCCAGCTCGCGCGCCAGTTCCACAACTTGCGCCAGCCGACGATGCTCACGGCCGAGTTCGGCAAAGCGTGCAGCGTTGGTGGTGACCGCCGGATCGGCCAGTTGACTTTCTACTTCAGCGGCACGCGCCAGCGCGTCCCCAAGACGATCCTGCAAGGCCGACAGTTGCACAGAGTGTTCAGGAGTAAGTTCGAAGCGGACGCGAGTGTGAGCGCTAAAGAGCGTGCGGCTGTGATGCCGGTCACGGCGATAAGCATAACCCCTCGGCTACGCTTGTTACTTCACGTCGTGCAGATGTCTTAAAGTAGCGTCGTCGGGCGCTTCGCTCCAAGGTCCGACGCAGACACCAGTTCCCTGAACAGCTGTGGCCGCAGGATTTGTCGGCTGCCCCTCATTGCCCAGACGGTGCAAATGTTGCATCGTCAGGAGACACGTGTATGTCCTTCGCTGCATCCGCCACGCATGTTCCCCTTCGCTTCGCTGCCCCGTCTATGAGCGTATCCCTCGATCGCATTGCAGACTTTCTGGGAACCGTGCCCCTGTTCCGCGAACTTGAGCGCGTGTCACTCCGGTCGTTCGCGGAAATCACGCGTGAGCACAAGTACGGAAAGGGCACCGTGATTGTGAGCGAGGGTGATCCGGGCGATGCGCTGTACGTGGTGCGCACGGGTGAAGTCAAAGTGGTACTGGTGGCCGAAGACGGACGCGAAGTCATTTTGGGTGTGCTTGGCATTGGCGATCATTTTGGTGAACTATCGCTGATCGATGGACGACCGCGTTCGGCCCACGTCATTGCCACCGCCACATCCAGCTTGCTGGTGCTGCGTCGAGCCGACTTCCGTCGTCAGGTGGAGCAACAGCCTCAGGTGGGTTGGGCGCTGCTCATGGAGCTGTCCCGCCGCCTGCGACAGGCCGATGGTACCATTGGGTCGCTGGTCCTGCTCGACGTGCCGGGGCGAGTGGCGCGCGTGCTGCTCGAGAACGCGACTCCGGGTGAACCGGCTACGTTGATCAAACCAATGACGCACCAGGTCATGGCGCAAATGATTGGAGCAAGCCGCGAGACGGTCTCGCGCGCGATGTCGGAGTTCCAGGAAAAGCATTGGATTTCCGTGGCGCGCCGTCAGATCACGATTGTCGATCGCGTGGCGCTGGAAGCCCGCGCACGTCCGGCGATCTGATCGTACGCAATGGGCGCGTCACGGACGTCGGTCACCGCTCAGCACACGGGCGCGCGCTTCCGGCTGCGCTGCTGGGGGGCACGCGGCACCATTCCAAGCCCTGGCCCCAAGACCGTTCGCTACGGCGGGCACACTACCTGTGTTGAAGTCCGCACGCGAGACGATGATCTGATCGTCCTCGACGCGGGAACCGGCTTGCGTGCCCTGGGTCTCCATCTGCGTGAGCCGAGCGGTTTGGTGCATGGAGCCGCAGCGGGGCGCAACGTGCCTGTGATTACGGGCGCTCGCGCGGACGCGGCTGATCCTGATCAGCCTCCCCCCCCCGCCCACCTGTTTCTGACGCACCATCATAGCGATCATGTCATGGGGCTGCCGCACTTTGCGCCGCTGTTCGATCAGCAGCGCGTGCTGCATCTCACCGGCGGTTCGATGGATATCCACGAGACGCGCGCCGTCCTTCACACATTGCTCTCACCCCCGCTCTTCCCCCCCCTGCCGGCGCTCTCCGAGCGACTGGTGCTGTCGGCGTTTGACCATTCGTCACCAATGGATGTTGGCCGGCAGTATGTGGTGCATCGCTTTCCGGCGAGACATCCGGGCGGAGCGGCAATTTTTCGCCTCGACGACGCCAAAGGGCCGGCGATCGGCTTTGCGCCCGACAACGAACTCGACTACGCCAATCGTGATGACGACGTGATTGCGTGGCGACGCGGTTTGACGCTGGCGCTGCACGGCGTGCCGATTCTCCTGCACGACGCCATGTACACCGATACTGAACTCTCGACTCATTGCGGGTGGGGACACAGCTCGGCGCTCGAAGCCACGCGGTTTGCCATGGAGTGCGTGGCGGGCATGTTGGTGCTGTTTCATCATCATCCCGACCGGAGTGATGATGCACTCGACGCGATGGTACAGGAGTGCCGTGAGCTCGTCTCGCTCTCCGGCAGTTCGCTGCGTGTGCTGGCGGCATGGGAAGGACTCACGCTCACCGTTTAACAGACGCGCGCTCAGGCGTCGGCGACCACGAGTGCCTGACCACGTGAAAGATCGGCCAGTCTGGCTCTCAGCTCCGCTTCCCGGTCGCGCGGCACGCGCACGTGGTAGGTGACCTGTTCGGCGTAGGTTTGATTGTCGCAGATCACCTCGAGCGAGGCGAACAACAGCTGCACTGGCGTGACCAGTTCGTAGTGCAGCACAATGGCGAGCTCCCGTTCATCAACTCGCCAGGTAGTGGGCAACGACGCCATCGCTTCCTGCACGGCACCACTGTAGGCGCGTGCGAGCCCGCCGGTGCCGAGCTTCACCCCGCCGTACCATCGGGTGACCACTGCGGCGATTTCGCCCACGCTGGCGTGCAGCAGTACGGTGAGCATGGGCCGACCGGCCGTGCCGTGCGGCTCTCCATCGTCGCTCAGTCCAATGTGCGACGTACTTCCTGGCGGCCCCACAACGAACGCCCAGCAGTGGTGCGTGGCATTGGTGTAGCCTTGTTGCATGTCCCGAACAAACGCGTGCGCCTCGGCCACCGAAGACGCACGGGTGAGTGTGCAGAGAAAGCGACTGCGTTCAATCGTACACTCGGCCTCGTGCCGTTGCGCTGGCACGAGATAGCGCACCGGGTCGGTCGTCAGCGCTCGAGCAGGCTGCGCAGCATCCACGCCGTCTTCTCGTGCAGCTGAATGCGTTGCGTCAACAGGTCGGCTGTGGCCTCGTCGTTGGCCTTTTCGGCTGCCGGAAAAATGGAGCGCGCCGTACGGACGATGGTCTCCTGGCCTTGTACGAGTTCGGCAATCATGTCGGTGGCTTTCGGCACGCCGCTGCTTTCAGGGATCGCACTCAGGCGCTGGAATTCAGAATACGTGCCCGGCGACGGGAAATCGAGCGCACGAATGCGTTCAGCAATGAGATCCACCGCGATGGCCAGCTCGTCGTACTGTGTTTCAAACATGACGTGCAACGTCTGAAACATTGGACCGGTCACATTCCAATGAAAGTTGTGCGTCTTGAGATACAGGCTGTAGGAATCGGCGAGGAGATGCGATAGCCCGTCGGCGATTTGCTTTCGATCGGCTTCAGGAATCCCGATGTTGATCTGCATGCGACGTCCTTTTTTAGGTGTCTGTGAAGTACATAAGGTGTGAACCCGTCAGGCGCGTGCGGGTTCCGCGCCGAGCTGCGCTGCACACCCTGCCTACAGTCCGAGACCCACCAAGGCGCCGATGTACGCTGCAATGAGCAGAGCGCCTTCGACACGTGTGATCTTCCGCGCACCGCGCAGCAACAGTGCCGCCACGGCCGTGAAGGCAAGCATCATCAAAATGTCGCGCTGACTGGTTGCGAACTCGGCGCGAATCGGCAACAACATCCCGGTCGCGCCCAGTACAAAAAAGATGTTGAAGATGTTGGAGCCAATCACGTTGCCGACCGCCATCGCCGAATGGCCGCGCAGGGCCGCCACCACGGATGCGGCCAGTTCGGGTAGCGATGTACCCACCGCCACAACCGTTAGCCCGATCACCCGTTCGCTGATACCGAACGCGTTGGCGATGTCCACGGCGGCGTCCACAAACCAATTGCCACCCGCCAACAGCATCGCCAACCCGAAGAGCGCGAACATGCTCAATCGCAACTTCGAACCCCGTGCCGCCTGCCCTCCCGCACTCTCGATCGCGTCCGAGACAGCTGGGTCATCAGGACTCACCCCGGTGGCAAACTTGACGGTGGCCCAGGTGAAGAGGATGGCGCCGAGAAACAGCATCGCACCTTCAAGGCGGGTAATCACCCCGTCATAGAGCACAGCCGGTAAAGCCAGCGCGGCGAGGACGAGTACCGGGACCTCGCGTCGAATGATCGACCCTTCGACGGACGGCGGCGAAACGAGCGCCGTGATTCCGAGAATCAGCCCAATGTTTGCAATGTTCGACCCCAGCACGTTCCCCAACGCAATTGCACTGCGACCTTCAAGTGCGGCCGCCGCACTCACCACGAGTTCTGGCATGGACGTACCGTACGCGACTACGGTGAGGCCGACCACAAGCGGAGCCACGCCAAATGCTTCGGCCAGACCAGCGGCGCCCTTCACAAACCAATCCGCGCCGGCCACGAGCAGGGTCAGCCCCACGAGCATCACCAGAAGACTGATCAGCATGCGGCGCGATCCGACTCGTGGTACATCGGCGTCCCGGGTGGTAGCTTCTCTTGCAACATGCTTCGCTTCTTTCGCACACGCGCTCCGCTGTTCGGTCTTCTACTGATAGCCGCCCTGCTCGTTACGCTGCCGGGAATCCGACATCCGTTGCCGATGATCGCACTGATCATCTTTACGGCGCTCGCCTGGCGTGCACTCGCACGATGGCGCGCTCGCCCCGCGGAAGAACGCTCACTCGATGACACGGTCTCACAATCGGCCGACGCGTGGGACGCTCGACACGGTCCGCCCGACGAAGCGTTGAGCTCTTCAGAATCGGAGGCATGGCGGGCCAGCCTTGGTGCACCAGAGGCTTGGCGCGGTAGCGACGAAGAGGACGAACGGTAAGACAGGGTGGTGGCTGGCAGCTATGCATATACGAATCATGTCAGCGCACCGTGGCCACCGCCACCCGGCGTGAGTAAACGCACCGTCTCACCACGGCGCAGGTGCCAACGTCCTTTCGCCGCAACGTGGCCGCTGTCTATCAGATTCTCGCCCACCGCACCGTCGTGTCCGCCAAATGCGCCACGTGGTGCCCGCGCGCGTCGCTCGGTGAGAAGCGTGGCGACCACGGGCTCAAGCGGATAATACGCGCGCTCCACACCGTCGCCACCAGCGTAAGCTCCCGCGCCTCCGCTTCCCCATCGTCTCGCGTAGCACAGCACACGCATTGGATACGACCACTCCAGGCTTTCCACCGGCGTGTTGCGGGTATTGCTCATGCCCACGTGCACCGCATCGGGTCCGGGCCCGAGCGCGCTGGCCCCCTGCCCCCCCCCGAGCGTTTCGTAAAACGTCCAGCCAGTTCCGCCCAGGGTAATGTTGTTCATGGTGCCCTGTCCCTGCGCCGGCAGCGCCCGTGTACCATGTCCTGCGGCGTCAAGCGCCATCGCGAGCGCGTGCAACATGACATCGGTGAGCCGTTGTGACAGTTCCACGTTCCCAGCGGCGACGGCGTGTCCGTGGCGCGCGTTGGCTACACAGTTTTCCGGCACATGCAATCGCAGTACGCGTTCCAACCCTTCGTTCACCGGTACATCGTCGTCATGCAACGCCACGCATAGTGCGAACAGCGCAGCAGCACGAGCCACGGCAATCGGCGCGTTGACATTTCCCCGCACCAAGCCGCTCGTGCCGGTGAGATCCACGTGCAACAGTCCGTGCTCCACATGCACGCTCGCGACAACAGCGACATCCGTGTCCGTAATACCGTCACCTTCCAGCGCATCGTCGCATCTCCCGCGTACGCCTTCAAGTGCAAGCAATCGATGTTGTGCACGGCGTTCGGTATAATCGAGCAGGGCGCTCACCGCACCCTCGCACCAAGCCGTGCCATGACGGCGGAACAGGTCGCGCCACGCTCGGGCGCCGACGGCACACGCTGCTCGCTGCGCACGCAAGTCCCCAATGCGTTCCGCCGGTGTGCGAACATTGGCCAGTATGAATGACAGGATCTCGGGTTGCGGAACACCCGCACGCTCCAGGCGCACCGGCGGTATAACGAGTCCCTCCTGCACCAACTCCGTGGCACCAAATGGCATGCTCCCCGGACTCATTCCACCCACATCGGAATGATGCGCACGAACGGCCACGAAGCCGATGATTTCCGACGCATGGTCCGGGTGACCCACCACCTCCACCAACGTGATGTCGGGCAAGTGCGACCCGCCATGCGATGGATCGTTGAGCACGAACACATCACCGACCACGGGAGAGCGCGCACGCACTGCGGCGACACTCTCTGGCATGGCACCCAAATGCACCGGAATGTGCGCGGCTTGCGCGACCATGCGGCCACGCGCATCGAACACCGCGCACGACGCGTCGCGTCGCTCACGAATGTTTGGCGACACGGCGGCGCGCTCAAGGCGTGTGCCCATTTCTTCGGCGATCATGGCCACGGATTGTGCGAACACCGTGAGCGAAAGCGCATCAAACGCGCTCATGGTTCATTCCCGAGTGACTCACGCACCAGCGCCGCTACGTGTTGTTCCCACGCTTGCGCCAGATCGGCCAATCGTGCGCCGCGACCGCGATCCGGAGCCGCTGACAACAGTCCCTGCGCACTCGGATGCGGTACGGGGATGAGTGCAATCTGCGCGCCTGCACGATTGGCCTGCTCCACCACACTTTCCATCACCCGCGCCGCCACTCGTCCGAGGGCAATGACCCGCTGCAGACCACGCAAGCGCGCCGCGTCAACGTCACGCGCGAGTCGCGCCACATTCCCATCTGATTCAAGCTCCTGTCGAGAAGGCGCACGAAATTTTACGCCGTCGTCGGTTGGGCAGCGATCGAACGCATTGCCGAGCGCTACACCGAATAACTGCGGCGCGAGTTGGTGTGCGTCAAGCACGCCACCGTCCCATGCCAACGCATCGATGTTGGCCGGGAGAACACACGCGCCGGCCGCAACGAGCGCCCGGTAAAGCGGCAAGCCGGCACGATCACCAAAAAACGGGAAGCCGCTCTTGTCAGCTCCGCGTGGACCGGGTGCTTCACCAACACACAACACGCGCACTGGTCCGAAGTCGGGGAAGAGCGGCGCCACCGCAACACCACGGATCTCACGTCGTTCACTTTTCATGTGCGATCGCTCCGGTCGAGTTGCCATCCGCCAACTGCGAGCGCGGTAGCGGTCCAGCCGTTGGCCACACGCAGAGTGGCATCGGGCAAGCGAATGGTGCGCGGGCCATTCACCGTAAGGCTTAGCGCCGAGCCATCGTCAATGATATCGGTGTTGTGCGGCATGGCGCTGTTGACATCGGAATCGGTGTCACGGTCCGCTGCGCTGGCGCGGCGCACATTCGCACGACTATCGGCCCGACGTTGGGCATGGAACGGCCACCATTGGCCCTCCATCACCACGCGCAGACTGATAATCTCCGTCGCGCGATCCATCACAAATCCAAACTGTTCAGTGTGCAGCAATTCAAAATCGTGTACCAGTTGCGCCACTGACGTTGCAGGAGTGAGCGGCACCTCCAACTCATGTCCCTGTCCTACATAGCGAACACGCGCCCACGCTCGACTCGTCAGATCGCCCGAGCCGTGCGCAGTCCGACGCGCAACCGTACGCCACGCTGCGTGTATCGTCTCATCGGTGAGCGCGTCGGTGCGCTGCATGAGGCTCACCATCGTATCGCGACGTTCCGGCGCCAGCGCCAGTCCCAGTGCACTGAGCACGCCCGCAAACGGTGGAACGATCACCCGTGACATGCCGAGTGCATCGGCCAATCCGCAGGCGTGTAGCGGACCGCCGCCACCAAACGCAATCAGTGCGAGGTTACGCGGATCGAGTCCGCGTTCCACGCTTACCCGACGCAGTGCACGGGCCATTGTTGCATTGGCAGTGGCAATGAGCGCGCGCGCGGTTTCCTGTACAGTGCGCTGCAGCGGCTCGGCCAGTTCGCACAGCGCACGCTCCGCATGCTGCCGGCTGATGTGCAGCGCACTACTCCACGAGCCCTCGCTGATGTGATCAAGCACCACGTGCGCGTCGGTTACCGTGGCTGACATCCCGCCTTGCTGATAGCACGCCGGACCAGGTACGGCACCGGCACTCTCCGGTCCGGCGTGCAATGCACCGCCCTCGTCTACCCGTCCAATGCTGCCACCACCGGCCGCAACGGTTTCCACCAGCACGCGAGGCAGGGCAATGGGAATGCCGTCCACATCACCGCCGCGCTCAATCAGTGGCTCACCATGCACCACGAGACCGACATCGGCCGACGTGCCACCGATGTCGATGGTGAGCGCGTTGGCGATCCCCAGCACGCGACACCATGCTGCCGCCGCCGTTACCCCACCGGCTGGTCCGGAGAGCGCCAGCGACGCTGCGTGCAGGCTGGACTCCGTAGTTGAAAGCGTCCCTCCCGCCGATGTCATGACACGCGGCGACGGGACACCACGCTCGGCCAACACGTGGGCCAGACGTTGCATATATTGCCGGACCGCCGGACGGGCGTAGGCCTCAACGACCGTCGTGGCTGTGCGTTCGTATTCCCGGATTTCCGGCAATACCTCGTGCGATGTGGCCACCGACGCCTTTGGATGCGCTTCCTGCAACGCATCGCGCAACTGACACTCGTGTTCGGCAAACACGTGGCCATGCAACAGCGCGATCGCGAAACTGTCGGCTCCCGTTGCCAGCGCGGCGGCTACCACGCGTTTGATTTCGGCTGGTTCGAGCGGGGTGAGCACGTCCATGCCGTGGGGCGCCACGAGTCGTTGGTCGTTCTCGAACCAGCGGGGTGCGACACGCTCCCGTACAGCGATGACATCGTGGTGTTTGACAAGCGGCGGTCGATGATGACGTGTGAGATCATAGAGCGACGCACGCTCCTGCCGTCGCAGCCACAGCAGATCAGTAAAGCCCTCGGTGGCGAGCAACACCACTCGCGTACCGGCACGCTCGAGCAGCAGGTTCGTGACCACGGTGGTGCCGTGCACAAAACGCGCGATCGCCGAAGTGTCTACGGCTGACGCATTGACCGATTGCATGACACCACGCGCGCGATCATCGGGCGTGGTCATGACTTTGGTGGCAGTGACCTCACCCGTGTCGTGCACTACAACGAGGTCGGTAAAGGTGCCGCCCACGTCCACACCCACACTGACCGTCCGCGCGGTCACTGGTCGCGCAATCAGGCAGCCAGCGCCATGGCGCCAACCGGCGCAGGCGTGGACGTGGGTGGGCGCATGGACAACGCCAGCACAGCCACCATGGCTACATGTACCGGCACTGTCACCACCACCACCAGCAACGAGTTCTGTCGCAGCACCGTGAGTTGCAGCAACAATCCCAGCAGCGACAGCGCCGCTGTAAGCAACGCAACGCGTGCAAACATGCGCGCGGCTCTCGATTGGCCACCGGCAAAGGGCGCCAACACTGCGGCGATCAACAGCAGCGGATGGAGCTGGAAGAGCGTACCATTGCTGCCCATGTACGGTGCATGCTTGGTCACGGTGCCGGCCAGCAGCAGCGCGGTGCCGAGCAAACCGCCCAGCGTGTACCACAGCGTGGCGATTACACGAAGGGCTACCAGCGCCGGCTTGCTGCCCTGTGCGCGCGACCATCCCAGCGCGAACAGCGCGCCACTCATCAATGCGCCAATCACCAGCGCGGCGAATCCCCGAAACGGCGCGCGCGGCGGCAACGGCAAACGCGCCGCCTGATAAATGATGCTGTCCTGCACCACCAACGGCTGCCGCACACCACTCTCGTCGGGCGCCGACACGGTGGTGAGATGATCAGCCAGATGGCCGGGCAGAAACGCCTCGTTCCAACGCGTCAGTGGTTGGTCGGCATTACGTCCGAGCGCAACATGAATGCCAGCCAATGCGGGCCAGTCGCCATCGGTCACACGCGCGGTTTCTTCGCGCCAGGTGGTGGCGACCGCCGGCGTGTCGCTCAAGGCGCTGGCCAGTCCTCCACCAAGCACCCAGTCAATGGCATCGCGAACACGTGTGGAGCAATTGTCGAGATAATAATCGTAGCGGTAGTATCGATTCTCCTCCTGCGCGTTCCAGGCCACGTACTCAGCCAGCGCCGCTTTCTGTACGTTGGTGAGCGCCAACAGCTGACGGCGCGCCGTACGATCGTCGTTCACATACACTTGCAGCATCGGATCGGTTGGATACGCTTCCACCCAGTACCGCGTATCGCCGGTGAGAAAACGAGAGATAAAGTTAGGCTGTGCGAAGTCGAACGTGCCCCAGTTGTACGCGACGCTTTGGCCGGTGAGTGTGTTGGTGACAACCAGCGCGTTGTGCCCAAAGCGTTCCCACAGCACGGCGCCGTTTCCGAATGTGAGCACCGTGATCTGCAAGTCTTCGCCGCGCTCGGCACGCGCCGCGTCGAGTGTGGCGTTAACGCCGGGCGCCGGCGGTTGCGCGCGCGCAACGAGCAGCGGTGTCGCACACAGCAACACCACCGCACAAAGCGCCGACAGCGCACGCAGCAGGCCCACATGGGTGCGATTGAGCACAGTCACGTGACTTCGTACTGACGCGCACCACATCCCAACACTCAGAAACGCACCTCGCGGCCATCTTCTGCCGCCTTGTACGCACTCTCCAGCACCTTGTGTACCATTACCTGCTCAGTGGGCAACTTGCGTGGCACATCGCCTTGCACCATCGCAATAAAGTGCGCCAACTCGGCGCGATAGCTCTGCAGAAACGCGCTTTCCCGGGCTGCGGCGCCCGATGGCGTGACGTTCACATTGCGACCGTTAATGTCTTTGATCACACGCAACGGCGCCAACCGTCCCGATCCCTTGGTGCCATACACCTCAAACCACCAGCGATCCTGGTCGCCCACGTACGCCCACGACACATCGAGCACCACACTCACGCCGCCCGCACACTCGAGCAAGAGTTGCATGGCCACTTCGGTGGCATTGACACCCTTGCCCTTTCGCGCCATCGCGCTGATGCGCACCGGGTCGGGGAAGTCCGCCAACCAGAGTGCGAGATCGAGCAACGGGAATCCCTGATCGAGAAAGACGCCGCCACCCGCTTCGGATTTGCGCCCGCGCCATCCGTCGCCGGGACGTTCCACCAACAGCGCACCAGCGCGCACCGACGTCAACGTGCCCAACTCTCCGTTACGCAAAAACTGCGACAGGGCCTGCACATCCGATCGAAACCGATGGTTGTGCGCGACTTGCAGCACCAGATCACCCTTGGTCGCCGCAGCCAGACACCGTTCCACTCCCTTTGCCGACAGCGCCATCGGCCGCTCGGACAACACATGCAGTCCATTGCGCAGCGCGCTCAACACATGCGGCTCGTGCAAATGGTTGGGCGTGGCCACCACTACGGCGTCGAGTGCGTCGGAGTCGAGCATCTCTTCGAGATCGGTGAACACATCAGGCACTTCGAACCGATCGGCCAGTGCACGTGCCTTCGGGCCGTCGTTGTCGCAGAGCGCCACGAGTTCAACGCCACGCATTTTGGACAACACAGGAATGTGTGTCAGCTGGGCAATTGCACCTGTGCCAACGACAGCGATACGCACGCCGTCCTTCATGAAGCCTCCGAGAGTCTCATCGCTGTCCATTCGGCAAACACCGACGGACTAATCCGCAAAGCCGACCACGGTGCCGGGGTAGTAGTGGCGAAGAATCGCCCGCACGTCGTGTCCAGCGCGCGCTCGACCGATCGCGCCCCACTGGCACATCCCCACGCCATGTCCATGGCCCTTCCCTTTCAATACGACACCGGACACACGTTGGCCAACCCGCGTTTCACGGTCTACTTCAAAATACGTGCTGAGCAAGCTGGCGCCACGCGCATCGCGAAATGCGCTGCGTGCATCAGGTCCGGTGAGCGTGATCGAGCCGCGGTCGGTGCGTACAATGAGCGTGGCCACGCGCCCGGTAGTGCTGCGCTGCCCCACACTGATGGACTGTACGATGGGCGCCGTCGTTCCGCTGGCACCGCGCGTGCCGAGATGACGCACCACGGCCTGTCGCAGCAGTGACTCACTGAACGACGCCTCCCATTCGTGCGTCGGCGAGATGTCGCAGAAGGCCTGGCCGGTGCGCGGATTCACATCACTGACGCTCTGCAGGTAGCCCACTGCGCGCCCGCCACGCCAGGCGTCGCTGGGAAGCGCTGTCCGACCGCCACAGCTCGAGGAATAGGGCCCGTCCACCACCGCGCCGTTGTAGCGCAGCACCAACCCGCTGGTTGCCGCGATGGCGTTGTCCACCACTGGGTGCTCAGCGGCCACGCCGCCGTACACCTGGTGCAGCACGGTGGCGGTCATCTGGTAACCTCCGCGCGGCACCAACTCCTCCGCCGGTACGCGCACGTAGGTGTAGCTGCGCGCGGCAATGGCCTGAGCCTGCAGCGCGGCGGCGTCGATGGCGTTGCGTGTGCCCAACTCCAGTGGCACCACACCGCGCAAATAATCCTCCACCGGCACACGATTGACCACCAGCAGTCCGCTATCGGTGGGGGTGATCCACAGCTCACCGCGATACGGCGATTGGGCATGCTGCACGAGGGAACGCAGGCCGCGCGCGCGAATGACAAACGGACCCGCGCGCCAAGGGGTGGCATCGCGTCCTCGCGCGTCTGTCACGCGCAACGTTTGTCCGCGCTGCTCCACGCGCCACGATTCGCCGCCGGTGCCGCGCACCAGCATGTTGCGTCCACCCGACTCCAACACCTCAAATGCACCCACGCCAGACACCGGCACGTCGCGCACGCCGGCCGACAGCGCAATCCACGCCACGCGGTCGGCCGTATCGTACAGCGACACCACGCCGGCGGCCGAATCGGTGACAACACCAACCGCATGCGCAACGGTTGGTACGTGTGCTGTAGTTATTCTCGGCGAACATGACAGCCCTGACAACAACAGGGCGCCAGCCAACGCCACGCCTCGCATGGCCCGTTCGCCGCGCCGCATATCAGCCGGTAGACGCCGGAGCGTTCACGGCTGCCCCTAGCGCGCTGTCGAGCCGATCGAGCGTGGTGTCGATCTCGGCGTCGCCATGAGCCGCCGACATGAATCCGGCTTCAAACGCTGACGGCGCGAGGTACACACCGCGAGCCCGCGCCGCGTGAAAGAAACGCTTGAACAACGCGGTGTCCGCCGTCTTGGCTTCGTCAAAGTTGGTGACCGGCTCGTCACGGAAGAAGAAGCCCCACATGGAACCACTGTGAGACGCCGAAAAGGGCACACCATGACGCGCGGCGATGTCGCGCAGCCCTTGCACAAGGCGCCCAGTCTGCGCCGTGATGCTGTCGTGTACATCGCGCGTGAGCGAGCCCAGCGTGGCCAGCCCGCCGGCCATGGCCAGTGGATTGCCCGATAGTGTACCGGCCTGATACACAGGCCCCGTGGGTGCTACGCGTTCCATCAACTCGCGACGACCGCCATAGGCGGCTACCGGCAAGCCGCCGCCAATGACCTTACCCAAAGCGGTAAGGTCTGGCGTGACTCCGAAGCGCTCGCGCGCTCCGCCAAAGGCAATGCGGAATCCAGTCATGACTTCATCAAAGACGAGCAACGCACCGGTTTCGTCAGCAATGCGGCGCAGACCCTCGATGAACCCGGGCAGCGGCTCGATGTAGCCGGCGTTTCCGACAATCGGCTCGATAAGGATGGCCGCCAGTGGCACCTCACGCGCAATCCGCTCCACTGCGTCGAGATCGTTGTACGCACATGTCAGCGTGAGTTCGGCCAAGGCGTCGGGCACACCGGGCGAGTTGGGCAGCCCAAGCGTGGCAACGGCCGAGCCGGCCTTGACCAGAAAGCTGTCCGCGTGGCCATGGTAGCAGCCATCGAACTTGAGCAGATGATCGCGCCCTGTGACGGCCCGCGCCAGCCGAGCAACACTCATGGCTGCTTCCGTGCCGCTGGACACAAAACGCATCATCTCCAGGTGCGGCATGCGCTCGGCAATGCGCTCCGCCAGTTCAACTTCGAGACCCGTGGGAATGCCAAAGCTCGTGCCGCTTTGCATGACGCGCTGCAACGCCTCGAGCACCTCCGGCGGTGCATGTCCCAGCACCAGCGGACCCCACGACAACACATAGTCGAGATACTCGTTGCCGTCTACATCCCAGATACGCGCACCTTTTCCGCGAGCCACCACAAACGGTTCGCCGCCCACGCCACCAAACGCGCGCACAGGCGAGTTCACACCACCGGGAAACCGGGTGCGCGCACGCGCCATGATTTCAGACGAGCGTGTGGTCTTCAGTTCGGTGTCTGCGGATAGTGCGGGTGGGTTCATCGTCCAAAACTCCCTACCGAGGTGGGCAAAAAAGTGACGGGCAACACGCGCCCCTTGCGCACATCTACACTGGCGCGCGCTGCGCGATCAGCAACGCCAAGGAAGGTGGCGCTGAAGTCATAGTCGTCGACAACATCGTCAATGCGAACGTGCAGAAAACTGCCGGCGGAAATCGTGCTGGCGATGGCCGGATCGATGTCGAGATGCACCACGCCGTCCACATCATCGGCTTGCCACGGCGCACGCGCTTCGATGTAGCCATCGGCGTCGGCGCGCTGAACGAGCACCTGCGTTTCACGTCCGAGAAATCGTTCGTACACCTCAGCCGTGATACCGCGCTGCAACTCGTACAACCGCTCCTGACGCTCACGCTTTACCGACTCCGGTACGGAGTCTTCCATGAGTGCGCCACGCGTTCCTTCCTGCGGCGAATAGGTGAACACGCCAACGCGATCAAAGCGCACCTCTTCGAGCAGCGCAAACAGCGCGTCGAACTCTTCGTCGGTTTCACCCGGAAACCCAACGATCACCGTGGTGCGAATGGCCAGATCCGGCACGGCCTCGCGATACAGTCTGACCTTTTCGCGAATCGTGCTGGCGCGCTCCGGTCGACGCATGCGTGCGAGCACCGCATCGTGTCCGTGTTGCATGGGCATGTCGAGATACCGCACGATGCGCGGATTGTCGGCAATAACCTGCAGCAAACGCGGCGTGATGCCGGCGCCGTACAGGTACAACAAACGAAACCACGGCAGTGTTGTCTCACGCAGCAATGCTTCGAGCAGATCGGGCAGCGTGTTGCCATCACGCCGGTCACGCCCGTAGTGCGCCAAATCCTGCGCCACCAGACTCACTTCGCGCGCGCCCTGCATTTCGAGCAGCTGCGCTTCCTTGATCACATCATCGAGCGAGAACGAACGGTGCTTTCCGCGCATGAGCGGAATGGCACAGAATGCGCAGCCGTGATCGCAGCCCTCGCTCACCTTGAGATAACGCACCGCCGGCTGATCGCCGGTAAACAGGCGCACGCCGGGATGCTCAACCAGCGAGCCACCAATGAGACCGCGCGCCACCAGCTCGGGCACGAGTCGCTCCGACTCCGACGTACCGAGGAACACGTCCACTTCGGGCAGCGCTTCCACAAGTTCCGACTTGTGCCGTTCAATCATGCAGCCCACAGCAAACACGGCCTGCACCGTGCCATCGTCTTTCAGGCGCGCGGCTTCGAGAATGGTGTCGAGCGACTCCTTCTTCGCAGCGTCAATGAATCCGCACGTGTTCACGATGATGACATCGGCCTCCGACGCATCATCCACCGACTCACCACCATGCGCCACCAGTTCGGCGCGGTAGCGCTCTGAATCGACGGTGTTCTTGTCACACCCGAGTGTGAGGACGGAAAATCGCACCGTCCGGCTCAGCGGAAGTTGCCGAACAACAACTCCACCCCGAAGTCCTCGCCACGCAGAAACTGAATGGCTTCCTGCAAGTCGTCTTTGGACGGCGAGGTCACGCGCACCTGCTCGCCCTGAATGGAGACCTGCACCTTTTTGAGCTTGGCCGCCTTGATGGCGGCGGTCACTTTCTTGGCGGTTTCGCCGTCGAGTTCGGTTTTGAGTTTGATCTCGCGCCTGACCATGTCACCACCGGCCGGCTTGATATCGCCGATATCCAGATTCTTTACGGGAATGCCACGCTTGATCAACTTGGTTTGCACCACATCAAAAAGTTGGTGCATCTGGAAGTCGCTGTCGGCGGCCAGATCGAGTCGCGCTTCGGCGCGCTTGAACTCGACTTCGGCCTTGGAGCCTTTGAAGTCGTAGCGCTGGGCCACTTCTTTTTGCGCCTGGTTGATCGCGTTGTCGACCTCTTGGAGGTCGACGCCAGTGGTTACATCGAAAGAATACGTCGAAGACATACGAACGGTCGGGAGTTCAGCCGAGGAAACTCTCGAGAACTTTGGCACGGCTTACATGGCGCAATCGGGACAGCGCCTTTTCCTTGATCTGCCGCACCCGCTCTCGCGTGATGCCGAGCTGCGAGCCGATTTCCTCGAGTGTCATCGGCTCGTGCTCATCGAGACCGAAGTATAGCCGGAGGATGCGGGCTTCGCGCTCTTTGAGCGAATCAAGCGAGTCTTCGATGGCCTGGGCGAGCGCCTTTTCGATGGTCTGCTCGTCGGGGGTGGGGCTAACCGTGTCGGCGAGATAGTCGAGGAGGCGATTGTCTTCGCCGGGAGCCATCGGCGCGTCGAGGGAGAGGTGCACCTGCGAGATGGACATCGTTTTGGCGACTTCTTCTTCCGTGATGTCCATGCCTTCGGCGATTTCGGCGTGTGTCGCCTCGCGCCCAAGTTCCTGCAGCAGCGCGCTGGCACGCTTGCCAATACGGTGCAGCGTGCCGGCGCGATTGAGCGGCACGCGTACGATGCGCGACTGTTCGGCCAGTGCTTGCAGTATGCCCTGACGAATCCACCACACGGCGTAGGAGATGAACTTGATACCCTTGGTTTCGTCGAACTTGTGGCCGGCGCGAATGAGTCCGAGGTTGCCCTCGTTGATCAGATCTGAAAGCGACACGCCCTGATTCTGGTATTTCTTGGCCACTGATACGACAAAGCGCAGGTTGGAACGCACCAGCTTGTCGAGCGCCTCTTCGTCGCCCGTACGAATGCGCCGCGCCAGGTCGGCCTCGTCTTCGCGCGAGATCAGCGGGTACCGGCTGATGTCGCGCAAATACTGATCGAGGGAGCCGTCGTCGAGCGAGGAACGCTTGCGCGCGCCGGTTCCGTTGTTTCGCCCTCGTGGCGCGGGGGGTTCCTCACCGACCTCACGCACCTGACGCGAGCTGCCGGTAAAAGAGAAACCGTTGTTGCGGGACGTTACCAGTGGCTGAGAGGGCACGGATGCGGCACGGGCTTGGGGTGAGCTCTCAGCGGATGCGCTCTCCAAGCCGCCTCCAACGAATATTCGTAATCCACGGCGCGGACGTCGTGGAATCAGGCGCGTAGCTGTAATACACGAGCATGGGCGTTCCGCGCATCAGCGAATCCGGTACAAATCCCCAGTACCGGCTATCGAGCGAGTTGTCACGGTTGTCACCGAGCACGAAAAAATGCTCATCCGGGACCACCAACGGTCCCCAGTTGTTGCGCGACGGCCGATAGCCGCGGACCGGTGGTTCGGGCGACGCGGCACTGGCGGTGCGCACCAGATAGCTGCGCTGCCAGCGAAAATCTTCGGCCATCGGATCAACGCCGGGATCGGTGTGCACGACATAGCGCTCGTCCTGCTCAACACCATTGAGCAGCAACACACCCTGTTGCATGGACACGGTATCGCCGGGCAAGGCGACCAGTCGTTTGACAAAGTTCTTGGTTTGATCTGCCGGCCACTCAAACACGACGACATCACCACGACGCGGCTCGCGCACGGCCGGCAAACGCAGCGATGTGAGGGGTATGGTTGCGCCGTACACCAGCTTGTTTACCAACAGAAAATCGCCCACCAGGAGCGTGCTCTCCATGCTGCCGGAGGGAATCTTGTAGGCTTCAACGAGCACGGCGCGCAACACCAGGAAAAGTGCAATCGCGGCCGGAAACACGCGCATCCACTCAAAGAACCACCCAAAGCCAGCGCGTGAGGTGCGACGGTTGGCAGCGCGCAGAGCGGCGGCGCGCAACTCGTCGTCGGCCGCGAGCGTGCCTGGCGCTGGTGCCAGCCGCGCACCAACGACGCCAGACGTCTCAACATCAGACGCAGCGTGCGGGGCGACCTTGGCGTTGACATCGGACGCGACATGATCCATGCCGAGGGCCGACGTGTCAGGCGACACGCCAATTACGTCTGGCTCAATGTGCGTTGTGCTTGTACGATCCATCACAAACGACCGTCGCTACGGGGGGAACTGCTCTCGGAATCAAGCCTCACCCGCAGGGTGACGCAAGCGGTCCACGTTCACTTTTGTTGACCGCTCCGTCGCGATCCCTGCCTAGTAATTATCGATCTGTGCGCGCTGCAGCGAACCGGAGTAATCGACATAGCCCACTTTGGTCTCCGAATAAAACTCGTAGACTTCCCAGCCGCCCTCGCGGTGACCGTTGCCTGTTTCCTTGACGCCGCCAAAGGGCAAGTGCGCTTCGGCGCCAATCGTCGGTGCGTTGACATACGTAATGCCATTGTCCAGATCCTGCAGCGCACGGAAGGCCACGGTGACGTCGCGCGTGTAGATCGACGACGACAATCCGTACCGTACACCGTTGTTCACGGCAAACGCCTCTTCAACCGATCCCACACGAATGACGGACAGTACGGGACCAAAAATTTCTTCCTGCTCCAGTCGTGAACCCGCCTTCACATTAGTGAAAATTGTGGGCTCATAAAAATATCCGTTGGCCAGCGCCGCAGCCGTCGGACGTGATCCGCCGCACGCCAGCGTCGCGCCCTCCGATTGTCCGATCGACACATACCGCTCCACTTTTTCTCGTGACGCCTCGTGTATCAACGGTCCGACGTCCGTACCACTCACGCGACCGTCGCCCAGTGTGAGCGCGCGCGTGCGTTCCACGAGCCGCTCCACCAGTTGATCGTGAATTCCGTCCTGCAAAATAAGACGACTGGTAGCGGTACAACGTTGCCCCGTGGTTCCGAACGCGCCCCACAGTACGCCTTCCACGGCCAGCTCAAGATCGCCGTCATCAAGCACGATCTGCGCGTTCTTGCCACCCATTTCCAGTGACAACCGCTTGTGCATGCGGCCGCACGTTTCGCCCACAAAGCGCCCCGTCTCGGTGCTGCCCGTGAACGAAATCACCGGCACGTTGGGATGTTCAACAATCGCCTTTCCCACCACTTCACCCATGCCGTGCACGAGCTGAATGACTTCGGGTGGTAATCCCGCGTCGAGCAGAATCTCCACGAAGGCGTGAGCCGTGTGTGGCACATCTTCAGCTGGCTTGAAGACCACGGAATTGCCGCAGACCAAGGCCGGAAACATCTTCCAGGTGGGAATGGCCAACGGGAAGTTGAACGGTGTCACGAGACCCGTGACACCAATCGGACGACGAAAACTCATGGCCCATTTGTTGCGGAGTTCGCTGGGTACGGTGTGGCCAAACAACCGCCGTCCTTCGGTAGCCGCGTAGTACGCCGTGTCGATGCCTTCCTGCACATCGCCACGCGTTTCCGTGAGCGGCTTGCCCATCTCGCGCGTCATCAGATCGGCCAACGCTTCCTTGCGCGTCATCATGAGATCGCCTACGCGTCGCAACACATCACCACGCGCCGGCGCCGGCGTACGCTTCCACTCGTCGAACCCACGCTGCGCACTGGCGACGGCACGTTGCACATCATCCATGCCGGACGCCGGAAAGCGACCGATGAGATCGCGCGTGTCCGCAGGATTGCGGTTTTCGAAATACTCGCCGGTGGCCGGACTTACCCACGCACCACCAATAAAGTTTTTGAAGTCAGTCATGAATGCCGTTGTTGATGAGAAAAAGAACAGACAACCCGTTGCCCTTCAGGCGCCCGTTGGCGCACCGATCACAGGCGCCGGAGAAGCGGCGGGTGTTTCCGCCTGACACGTCCAGCGCGCCGGTCGATCAAAACTCTCGTACGCGTAGCCCACACGCGGCAGTACTTCACGCGCCACCAGCACGACGCCGGAAACGATCACCAGCAGCGACAGCAGATGCGCCCGACCCATGCGATG
Organism: Gemmatimonadales bacterium; assembly: GCA_038203945.1. GTDB lineage: Bacteria > Gemmatimonadota > Gemmatimonadetes > Gemmatimonadales > Gemmatimonadaceae > JAABRT01. Next base: position 5,988 of record JBBRDJ010000015.1, on the reverse strand, counting down.
TTTCCACGTGCCCGACGCGCTCCACACGCCCACCAGCGTGACCAGCGCGCCTGCCCCAACCAGTCCGGCCAACGGCAGACCGCAGCGGGCAGCCCACGGCCAGAACCAGATTCCGACACCAGCAACCAGCGCCAGCCCCAACTTGGCAAAGGCCCACCAGCGCGCCTTGCTGCTGGGTGCAACGGCCGCCGATGGCGTACCGCGCACCGGCGGTGCCACACCACGCGGCATGCCAGTGCCGGCCGGTGCGACCGGCGTCACCGGCGGCAACAACTCGTCATCGGGAATCGATGCGAGTTGCTTGTCGATCTTTGCCAGCTCCCTGTCCCAGTCGCGCTGTGTCATGGCAGAGCTACCACACTCTCAGGTTGGACTTGATTCACGCGCCAATGTGTAGCGCTCAATCTTTTTGTACAAGTTGGAACGAGGCATCTCCAGCGAACGCGCCGTCTCTGACACATTCCAGTCGAACACCCGCAGCTTGGCCAGCAAAAATGCCCGCTCGGCGGCGTCCTTGAACTCTTCAAAGGTACGGCATTCGGTGAGAGAGCCCAAACCGCCGGACTCTACCACCCGCTTGCCAACGAGCCGATCAACATCGGCCACGGAGATGGTGGGGCCCGACGCGAGAATCACCAGTCGTTCCACCGTGTTGCGGAGCTCTCGCACATTACCGGCCCATTCCAGTTCCGCCAAACGCGTGAGTGCCTCGTTGGCTATACCGCGTCTCGGCAGGCCGTCGCGCTGCGCAAACTGCTGCAGAAAATACACCACCAGCGGCTCGATGTCCTCGCGGCGCTCGCGCAACGGCGGCACTTCGACCGGAACAACATTCAGTCGGTAGTAGAGATCTTCGCGAAAGCGTCCGTCGGCGATTTCCCGCTCCAGATCCTTGTTGGTCGCGGCGATGACGCGCACCTGCACCTGCACCGGCTTGTTCCCGCCAATGCGTGTGACAACGCCGTCCTGCAACACGCGCAGCACCTTGGCCTGCGCCGACAGTGACATGTCCCCGATCTCGTCGAGAAACAGCGTACCACCGTCAGCCTGCTCAAACTTTCCCGGTCGATCGGCCACCGCGCCGGTGAACGAACCCTTCATGTGACCGAACAGTTCACTCTCAATGAGCTCCGACGGAATCGCGGCACAGTTCACTTCGACAAACGGTTTACGCGACAGCGGTGAGCCGCGATGCATCGCGCGAGCAACCAGCTCCTTGCCGGTGCCATTTTCACCCGTGATCAACACGCGTGAGGGCGTGGCCGCCACCTTGTCTATACGTTCGAGCAACGCGCGAATCACGTATGACTGCCCGACAATCTCGTAACGCGACTCGATCGTGTCACGAAGTCGCGAGTTCTCCTGTGAGAGATCGGAATGTACCAGTGCATTGCGCAGCAGCAGCAACACGCGGTCCGTATCGAGCGGTTTCTCCAGGATGTCGTACGCGCCGAGCTGCGTGGCTTCAACCGCTGTCTGTATGGTTGCGTGCCCGCTGATGATCACCACCACGGCGTTGGGATCGAACGCGCGCAGTCGTGTGAGCACCTCGAGGCCGTCAATGCCGGCCATCTTCACATCGAGAAACACCAGATGTGGCGCGAACACTTCGTATGCCGCAATGCCCGACACGCCGTCACTCGCCGTCTGCACCTGGTACCCTTCGTACTCGAGCAGCTGGCCGAGCGCCTGGCGAATACCCGGCTCGTCATCGATCACCAGAATGCGGCGTGTTGTCATTGGTTCGTTGTCTGCATTTCAGTGCGATACACCGTGATGCGTCCACGTGAGATGCGTACGTCGGCCACGAACGGCGGCAGCGTAATGGGGTATCCGTCCGGCGAGATCATGGAATCTGCCACCACACCACGTCGTGTCATGGACACAAGTTTCGGGACGAGCGGCCGGGGTACGCTGAACTGCCCCATGATGACCTCGCGAATGCGGAACTGTGCGCGCCGCTCATCGATCAGGTCAAACGTGCCACCAATCACGATTGTGTCGCGTCGATCAAGCGCGCCAGCCAGCGGACCGAGCACTGCTTCACCGCCAAAGTCCTCCAGCGGGATCTCAGCCTTCACGTACACCATGTCGTTGACGACGGTCACCATCGAGCCGCGCGCCGATGCCGGCAGCTGCTGCGCAAACGCCTCGACCAGGAACGAGGCGAGCTGACCGGGTTCGAGGGTGACCATGGCGGGACCGGACGGGCTGGCGAGCTGCCGAAGTTTTGCCTGCGCGCTTTGGGCTGCGGCCGCGTCAATTGGCTGCCACACGGCCGTAGCGAGCGCGCGCTCCGGCGCGGTGCTCATGCTGTCCGGCTGCCGAGGCTCGAAGGGAATCCACGCGATGACTGCTGCAGGCAACGGCACTTTGCCGCCGCTCCACCACCACCATCCCACCGAGACCGTCGCCAAGAGCACCACCGTTCCCACAAGGCGACTCAACAAGCTCACAAGCGCGCTCCAAGACGTACAGGCATCAAACTTCCGAGGGTGGGCTGGGGCATTCGCGAAAGCTAGCCGGACGGCTTCCCCGGGACGAGGGCCGTCACACCAACACGCGCGCGGCATGAATGTCACGCGGTCGGCATGTTTACAGAGGATCGCTCAAGGCATTGCGTCAACGTCCGACACTGAAACCGGAAGTGTCGAAGAACGGAGTCTTCACGCACACTGCCCTCCCGTCGCCCCAATGGCCCTGCAGCCAGCCGTCTTGCCACCCGCCGTCGAGCGCGATCCGATTGCCGACGCCCGCGCCCTCGTGGCGATGGCGGTCAATCTGGGCACGCGTGCGCGTCAAGCGCACCGACTGGGGCAAGTCACCGATCGCAAGGCGTCACTTTATGTCAACACGCTCGTGCGTCACGCCGCTCGGCTGCTGCAGTCCACCCACACGCATGATGTGCCGGTCTTGCACGCGTCCTCCCTCGGACCGGGCGGGAACTCGGTGCACTACGTTGTTCGGCACGATCAACTGGAGGGACCGCCAATGGGCCAGCGGTTTGTTACGGTGGGGTCGGACGCACGGCTGCGCTGTTGCGTGGTGTCGGCCATTGATGGATCGCGCATCTGGGCTGACTATGACGTGAGTTCGGCGCCCGAAGACCTGTCGCTCCGCGTGGTGCTGGACGCACTGAGTGAGTTGATCAATCGCCTCGAACAAGCCGTGACGCGCCTCGAAGCGAAACAGATTGTGCGGGAGGCGCAGCTGGAGGCCGATATCGCGCGCGCGAAAGCGCGTCTCTCCGGCATGACCGCTGAGGGGACCGGTCCCAAGAGGCACGCGACATCGGAAGAGCCGCTTCGGCCATGGACGCGACACGTACCGGGCGTGGTATCTGTGGCGCCGGTGCCAGTTGTGCCGGTGCCAGTTGTGCCGGTGCCAGTTCCGCCGGTGCCGGTTCCGCCGGTGCCAGTTTCGCCGGTGCCAGTGGCACCGGTGCCGACGGAGACGGCGGTGGCGAGTACGGCGGAAACGCCGCCGCCCGAGCCGACCGTCATGACCGACCCAGCACTGGCGACAACGCCAACGCCACACGAAACGCTCGCACCTGATGGCCGACCGCGCCGCGGCTTCAAGCTGTCCCGACTCGAAAACGCGATCTGATCGCTCGGCGATGCCACCAACTCAGGCCACGTGTGCACTCTCCGGCGTGGTCGCGATCGGCCTGTAACGCAGCGCTTCGCCCACGTGCGATGCCGACACGGTGCGCACAGAATCCAGATCCGCAATGGTGCGTGACACCCGAAGCACACGATGGTAGCCTCGGGCGCTGAGCCGCAGCTTTTCTGCGGCGCCCACCAACAGCGCGCGTGCCTCGCGGTCGAGTGACACCGTGGATAGCAGCAGACGGGACGACGCACTGGCGTTGGTGTGCGCCGTTTGATTGGCGGCTTGATCGGTGCGTGCGTAGCGTACACGCTGTTGCTCCCGCGCCGTCTCAATACGCGACGCCAGCTCAGCCGAGGGTGTACCGCGCGCCAATCCGTCCAGCGATGCGGGGGGCACCCGACGCACGTGTACGTGCAAATCGATACGATCAGCGAGCGGCCCGGACAGCCGTGCGCGGTGTCTCTCCAGTTCCACGGCCGCGCACGTGCAACTGCGTTCGGGATCGCCGGCGTAGCCACAGGGACAGGGGTTGGTTGCCGCCACCAGCATGAAGCGCGCGGGAAAACGCAACGACGTGGCCGCACGCGCCACGGTGACCTGTCCCTCTTCGAGTGGTTGGCGCAGCATTTCCAGCACATGCCGCGGAAACAGCGACAGTTCGTCGAGAAACAGTACACCGAGATGTGCCAGACTTACTTCGCCGGGACGCGGTATGCTGCCTCCGCCAATCAGTCCTGCAGCCGACACGGAATGGTGCGGTGCACGAAAGGGACGCACGGGATAAGTGGTAGTCGTACCGAGTAGTCCGGCTACCGAATGCACGGCCAGCACTTCCAGCGCTTCGGCGTTTGAGAGCGGCGGCAGAATGGTGGGAAGCCGGCGCGCCAGCATGGTTTTGCCCGCGCCTGGCGGCCCGATCAGGAGCACGTTATGTCCGCCGGCGGCCGCAATCTCCAACGCCCGCAGCGCCTGCGCCTGACCAACCACATCGGACATGTCGACCTGATCGGCGTTGTCACGCACATCACCTGCAGCTCCCGATTTACTGTCGCTGGTACAGGTCGCAGTGGCCGTTTGCACTCGGCCCATTTGCAGCATCGTGACCAACTCCGCGAGCGTGTGGGGCGTGACTATACGAACACCGGACACGTGGGCTGCTTCGGCCGCATTTTGCGGCGGAATGATGAGTACGTCGTTGCAGACGACGGAACGCCGAGCAACCGCCAGGACACCGCGCACGGGACGCAGACGTCCGTCGAGCCCCAGCTCGCCGAGTGCGCGAAGGCCGGCCAGGTGGGCCGGATCGAGCTGACCACTGGCCGCAAGCACCGCCAGCGCGATGGGCAAATCGAACGCAGTGCCAGCTTTGGGCAGGTCACCGGGTGAGAGCGACACCGTAATGCGACGCGGCGGCACCGTGAAGCCCGAGTTGGTGAGCGCGGCGCTCACCCGATCTCGACTTTCTTTCACTGCCGTGGCCGCCAATCCCACCAGCGTCCATTGTGGCAGCCCGTTGGCCACGTGGACTTCAACGGTGATGTCGACGGCTTCTATTCCGAGGACAGCGGCGGAGGCAGCGGAGGCAAGCATGCAGTATAGTGCAGCCCTCTGTGTTGAATCACATCACCAAAAGCACGCGCGCGCGATCATACAGATGCACTGCAACTTGTCCTACCCTCAATACAACGCGTGAGGCTCCCTCACTCACCGCGAGTACTTGAACATGAGCTCCACCAACTCATCGTATGTCGCGTCAGCCGACTCGGCGTCCGCCTTCGCGGCGCTGGCGGCGCAATGTTTGAGGTGATTACGCATGAGCTCGCGTGATACGCCACGCAGCGCTTCCTGCACCGACGCGATCTGAGTGAGCGTGTCGGCGCACCAGCGCTCTTCCTCCACCATTTTTTGCAGACCACGTACCTGTCCTTCAATTCGTTTGAGTCGCGACAGGTTTCTTTTTTTAATTGCCGGATCGACCGAAACCGCGCGTCGCTCAAGCGGGTCGGTCGATGTCGTATCGCCAGGTATCAGCTCTGAATCTCCCTTGGCCATTGCCTCACTCCAATCTCGTTGAACACCGGACAGCCGAAGCGTTGACATAGAAATATACCCTACCCCCCTATCTGCCCGCCACCCACTTTGCCCGGTCGCTAGACTCCTCGTCATCATGCCTGTCTCGCAGCTTCCGGTCGATACCGCACAGCATCTCTCGTCGCACTTCATTTTGCATCTCGCGCGCGCGTTGCATGCGCACGGGTATCCGGCGCATCGCCTCGAGTCCGTCCTCGGCGACGTATCCGCCAAACTGGGCGTCGAAGCGCAGTTCTTTACCACGCCGACCTCGATTTTTGCCGGATTCGGCGCGCAAGACGC